>CBIGQT010000303.1:0-4536 GCA_966191655.1 uncultured Ginsengibacter sp. | reverse complement strand
TCATGTCAATATCTTTAACCGGCACCCAGGCATTTCCATTTTTTTCTTTCAACTCACCGATGACTGTTCGTACTCCATCAACTGAAGTGGTGTCAACATAAAGGATCGCTTTTTTTATGGTTATATCAGCACTTAAAGGTTCTTGTCCTGCGGACGAATCAGACTGTGCAAGAAATTTAAATTCATCGAGTGACTCCCAGGTATTTTTAAAAGATGGCGGCAAACCAATTCTTCCCTTTCCAATACTATCTGTAGTCACCTGGCCAAGTAAATTCTTTTGTTCGGCTTCATTGTAGTAGATATTCAATCGTATGTTTTTTACGGGTTCAAATTTTCGTCCTACTTTCTTTTTTGTAGTTACTTCTAAGTAAGGGACATTGGTTGCCGGCAGGAAATAACTTACGCTTAGCATTGTTGGAGACGCCGCCGCGGAATCCTGTGCATTTATAGTTTCAACAGATGTTGCCAACAGGAGCGTGGCGAATATAATAAATTTATGATGCCGGTACATTTTCATATTGTTCAAGTTTTTCAGTTAGTTTAGTTATTTTATTTTTATCCTCCAGTGTTTTATAAATCGATATTATAGGAAACACTCTCACGAAAAAAGTAATAATGAGCAACACACCTGCCATGGAACCAATTGTAATGGCCCACTCTTCCCAACTCGGAAAGTAATGACTGAACCTTGCAGGGGAATTGTATTTCGGTAAAAACGGATGTAGCAATGTTGGAGTAACAATGAGGTATCGTTTAAACCATGCGCCTATCACTATCATAATTCCAACGATAAACATTGGCATGGGCGTTCGTCCTTTTTTAAAAACCAGTACCCCTATAGGAATAATCATTCCGACCAAAATGGCAAACCAAAACATTATTGAATAATCACCGGTAAAGAGACCATTTAAATAGTCCTTTTCTTCTTCTTTCATTTTAAAAGCGGGAATGAGAAATTCATTCACATTAAAATACAAATATAATAGGGCAAGCATCACCGTTATCTTCCCCATTTTGTCAAAATGAAATTCAGTGATGTAAGATTCCAGTTTATAAACGCGGCGTAAAACAAACATCGCTACCACCACTGCACCTGCGCCAACAAGGAAGGCGCCGGAAACAAAGTAAGCGCTACGGGAACAATTGTGATGCAAAGTATGGTTATGGCTCTGTCTCTTATCTTTTCCTGGGCTGCGGTGGCATTCCAGAATGAAGCCAGCCATTTATAAAGTTTTGAAAAAGGCTTGCCTAACTTGTCTTTGAGAGAAATCATCAACCTTAGATCCGGAATTAATGTAATGTATAAAAGAAGTAAGCTAAGAAAGAAATAAGTAGTGATTACGATAACATCCCATAAAATAGGAGACTGGAGGCGCCCATGAGTAAACAAAAAGTATATTCTATCCGGTCGACCCATATCTACAATGATAATGAGCGCCGCGAAAGTAATATTGGACACCGCGATAATTTCGGCTATGCGTGTCAGCGGTGTACGCCATGGTACACCGGAGAGCCGGAAAATTGCTGTAATAAGCGATCCCACGAGGCTTACCGCGACAAAAAAAACAAAGTTGGAAATATAAATTCCCCATGAAACATAATCGCCCATATTGGTAACTATCAAGCCTTCTCTCAATTGTTTGATATAGGCGAAAGCGCCAGCGCAACATATAATAATTAAGCTGGCAGTCCATATCATTCCCCTGCGGCCAAATTTTTGTGGCAGTAAGTCATTGGTGATTTGTTCAGAAGATAAATTTTGCAGATTTTCCACGTTATGAGTTTATGATTTTTTTTCAGCAGGCACATCTTTGTCCAGGCCTTCTTCAAATTTGAAATTTCTATTTACAGGCGGTAGATAGTAAACGCTTGGTTTTGTTCCTAAGTCTTCCATCAATCTATAGCCTGCTTTGTCTCTAACGAGGTCGCTGAAACGAAAAGTTTCCGCACCGTTAGTAACAGAGTCTTCAATCATGTCTCCAAAGAAATATACACCGTTAGGGCAGGCAGAAACACAATGTGGTAGCATTCCCATGCGTGTCATATCGGGGCAAAAGTCGCATTTACCAACTGTTCCTTTTTTCTGTGGTACGCTCGTTTCGGGATTATACGGCTGGTCGGCAATATCAACCGGAAGATCCGGGTCTCCCCAGTTAAATACACGGGTTGAATAAGGGCATGCTGCCATACAAAACCGGCAGCCAATACACCTGTTACTATCAATCAGTACAATTCCATCCTGGCGCTTAAATGTAGCATCCACAGGGCACACCTTTACGCAAGGTGGTTCATCGCAATGCATGCAAGTAGTAGGTTGCCAGTATGGAGCTTCTTTTTGCGCATCCTGCATCGGGTAAACTTTTATCCAGTTTTGTGCATCCTGCACATGGTGCGCATGATTGCAGGATGCCTGGCAGGCCTTTACATTTTTACAACGTGAAAGATCTATAACCATTACAAACTTCTTCCCCGGTATACCTTTTCTCGCTTCTTCCTTGCTAACGGAAGGCATATGGGGGACTGGTTTTAAAAATGCTTTATCGACTTCAATGACATTGCCGTCTACGGAAAGTAATTTTACTTTCTCACCTGATGCGACTAAATCTTCTTCCGAATGTAAATGTGGGGTTTTAGCATTACAGGCGACTGCCATCGTAGTTAATAATCCCGCTGCCAGAAATTCCCGTCTTGATTTGTCCTGATTCATTTTAAATAAGGTTATTGTTATTGGACTTTGTTATTTTTAATCCAGGTTTGCATTTCTTTATTGGTAATCTTTTTCTTCTTTGCCGGAAGGGCTGATATGTCAACTTCCACCAGTTTACCATCTTGAGTAAGCATTTTTACAGTGCCGGATTTTTTCTTTTTATCCTGAATCAAAAATTTGAAAGCAGTTAAGAAAGCGGTGGCTGAAACAGCTATACCAATAAATTTTTTTCGGCTTTGCATTTTATTATTGATATCCATAATTTTTTATTTTTCAATTGGAGAAGAAGTGCCCCTGAAATGAACAGATTATTTGTCCAACGTTCTTATATAATTAACGAGGCTCCAGATATCGTCTTCATCAGGTATTTTTTTCTTAAAGCTTGGCATATCTTCTCTGCCTTCAGATATTTTATAGAAGAATGCGCCATCGGACTCTTTTTGCACATCGGGTAAAGAAAAATTCCCGGGCTCTGTTTTCAATTGGGCGGCTTTTGATCCGTCGCCATGCCCGGTCTTGCCATGGCAAGACTGACAATTTCTCGCCCACAATTCTTTACCATTTTTAAGTGATTCGGCGTTAGCGGCAACCGTGTTTTTCATTTTTTCATATTTATCGGGAACTACCCACGGTTTTTTCGGCTGGAAGCCGGTAACAAGGCTGAAGATTGCAACGCCGGTGAACGCAAGAACGGTTGTTAATAAGAATTTTGTTTTCATGTTATTTATTTATTGATTGATTTGCGAATGTTTTAAAGTCAACGCATTGTTATTGAAAAATTTCACAGCCCTGTAATATTTACTTTCAATTTGCTTTTAATGAGTACATAAAAATATAGATAGTCACAATAAATTTTTCTGAGACTCATCAGTCGCGCATGTGATTTAAGTCATATCTCAAAAAGTTGATGCCACTCAGAAAACCTCATTACCTGTTAGGGAATATCAACTCACATTTTAAGAAATATATATTCAGCCTAACGGTTTAATTATGGACATTCATTTATTTGGAGAAATAAAATCCCAACTCTGTATCAATGTTTGGCATATCAACTAGTACCGGATCTTTTTTTTTTTTATTAAGAAACAGGCCGCATATATCGTTTTTATTATTCAAGTCAATACATGTTTTGGTTTTATTTTCTTTCACAAATAAAATGTATCGGTCTTTAGTTGCTTCAACAATATGCACCCGGGGCCAATATTTTCTAAGCTCGATCCTGGCATTTTGCATTTGGTAATAACAGTCGTGAGTAATCATATCAAAAATTGCTTTTTGATTGACTGCTTTTATTTTTTCCATCTGTAATGAATCGGGGCTATAAAACACAGCAGATTTTTTATCAACAATAATGGTATCGTTAAAACTGGAAGCTGGCTTTTTTATGATTGCCGGTTTTGTTTTTGGGCTTTTTTCCGCTTGTTGGTTTCTCTGCTTAAAGAATTCAGAATATGCCCATGTAAACAGTAATACCGTTATTGCAGTATATATTAAAGCGGGATATGAAATGATTTCGGGAAGTTTTTTCATACAAAAAGAGAGCTAAAAATTGCAAGCATTATTTTGCTTTCATAACTATCACAATGGCGTCCATATTTTTCATCGCGAACGAAATTTAAAAATAAAGAACCCTGAACTGAATTTCAATTGAGGGTTCAACAGGTTTTGATTTATGAATTTTATTTAGTCAACAATACTCGGGTTATCAAAAGTTCCACAGCCTGGTAATATTAAAACCAATTAAGAATTGGCCACCTTTCACCTTTGTGCCATCAGTTTGTTTAAATCCAAATGGGTTGTTTGCATTATAAAGGCTATTGTGCTGTGGG
>CBIGQT010000302.1:0-4541 GCA_966191655.1 uncultured Ginsengibacter sp. | reverse complement strand
CTTTGTCGACTTTTATACCATGAGTGTTTTCGCAGAAAAAACGGATTCAGGCAAGGGTGTGCAGGATCTGAAAAGGATCGGCGACAAGATCATTCACAATGCTTCCTATTCCAATCCGTCTGAAGATCTGGGAAGCCAGGTTGCCAAAGGTTCCCATTTTCAAAACGGAGAAATCACACTGGCATTTAAAGGGCTGAGCCTTGTTAATCATAAAACCTGTGCCCTGTTAGGATATGATTCAGGAGAAAGTTCTTTTGATATGATCATCAAACCTATGCCCGCTATGGAAGTGAAGACGAAGGGAAGCTCGCATTATTTCGGCGATATCTATAAAGACCTTGACGGCGGCTGGATACAAAAGGCAATCCTGCATGAATTCGTGGTGAGCCAGACGGCGGTACCAGGAATGGCTGATAAGATAAATAGTGTTGTTGAAAGGACAATTACCATTAATAACGTAGCCGAAATAGAGTTGTAATGTATAGCTCTTTCACGCCTTCGTTTTTGCCCGTTTAGGTGTTTACTGTCCCAGGGGTTCCCACGAACAAGGCTTCTAAATGAAGAACACTTTCCAGGCACATGATGCTGAGGGAAGTTGCAGATGTCCGAGTGTTGTCTATGTTCTTTCGAAATTCGTTTATGCGTATGGGTTATGCTACGGTAAATCAATCAAATTAATTGATTCTGTTCATGCCATTTATCGTCAATGATTAGGATTACTCTTCACGATTTGGTAAAACAGGGCCTTGGCCTTACTGGTAAAAAAATGTATTTTACATCAATTATTTCAAAGATTATTTTTCTTACATGAGCACCATTACTACGAGAGAGAATTCCGGCATTTACAGGATGCTTTGGGTGTTGTTTATATTTTTTGCTGTAGTTATTGGCGTTTATCCTTTCCTGTATTATATAACAGACATGAGCAAAGGAGGACTGTTAAGCTCAAAACCCGCTTCATTATTGCAATCCGCCATATACATGGGGGCGTTTTATTCTCATATTACTTTCGGTGGCCTGGCACTGCTCTCGGGCTGTACTCAATTCAGCAAAAAGATCCGCAATCGTTACACAAGGATTCATCGTACACTGGGAACGATTTATGTAACCTGTGTTACCATCAGCGGGTCATGCGCAGTGTACATTGCCATTTATTCGTCAGGAGGATTGGTGACCCATTTTGGTTTCGGCGCATTGGGAGTTTTGTGGCTATTCTGTACACTTACGGCATACAACGCTATCAGGCATAAGGATATCACCAGCCATCGCATGTGGATGATACGCAGCTATGCATTGTGTTTTGCGGCTGTTACCTTACGAATATACCTGCCTTTATTTACGGCAGCGTTTCATTTTGATTTCAGCATCTCCTATCAAATTATTTCATGGCTTTGCTGGGTGCCCAACCTGGTAATTGCAGAAATAATCATCAGAAAACTGAAGCCAGTAGAGGCGGTTGTTTAAGTGCTTCATTGTATCAGGAAGTAATGCTGGCGAAAATTTCTCTAAGGCCATGTTTCCAAGCGAGGCCTTTGTGCGGCGGCGACACACAATGTGCAAACTCATCAATCGAATACCAGCCTCCTTCTCCTGCCATGTAACGCGTGCTGAACTAAACGTATTTATCGTCTCATCAGGGTTCTCGCAACAGAGTGAAGTCTTCTGTTGCCCGGGGAAGTTGCCACTTTATTAATAACACAAAAAAATGTTCGCAGAATGAATATGGACCATCCATTGAAGTTGAGAACTAAGAATAAAAGACGTGAGGCTTTAAACTTCGCCCGTGAGCGAAATTAGCTGGTGGAGATATAAGTTCGGCAATTATATATTATTTTACAACAACAAATCTGTGACAAAAAAATGAAAAAAATTCTATTGCTTATTTTTATTACTGCGTATGTACAACTACAATCACAGGCACAACTCGAGGGACAGGGCCGCATAGACTCGTTGCTTGGTCAATTACCGAAAGCAAACGAAGACACCAATAAAGTGAAGTTGCTGATTGATCTTAGCCATACTTATTATTCTATAAATCCGGATGAGGGTTTAAAATTCGGGAAACAGGGATTAAAAAAAAAAAAAAAATTGGATTGGAAGAAAGGGATGGCAAATGCCGGCAGAACCATCGCAGGCAATTACGGGTATGGAAAATCTGATTATCCCACGGCGTTGAAATATTCTTTACAGGCATTACAGCAGTTTAAGGAAATTGGAGACAAGCTCGGCACAGCAAGAATACTGAGCGATATTGGAGTGGTGTTTTGGTATCAATCAAATTACCCGGATGCATTAAAATATTATTTTGATGCTTTGCAAATTCATGAGGAAATAGGCAATAAACGCGACATAGCAGTTACGCTTTGCAATATTGGAGTTGTTTATAACAGCCGGAAAGATTATAAGAAAGCGCTTGAGTACATAACAAAGGCAAATGAGATTGATGAGGAACTGGGAAATAAAAGTGGTATAGCTGCGAACTTGTGTGATATAGGCGAACTGTACCGCAATTTGAATAATCATGAAAAAGCGCTTGCCTATGATTTAAAATCACTGCAATTGTATACGGCATTAGGAGATAAAAACGGAATGGCAAGAACCCTTGGCAATATCGGAGTTATTTACCGCGACCAAAAAAATTATAGCAAAGCGCTGGAATATCATTTACAGGCACTGAATATAAGTGAGGAAATAGGCGTTAAAATTGAAATAGCTGCGAGCCTTGGCAATATAGGGAACATTTATTTAGAGACAGCCCAAAGCCCCGGCGCCGACAAACTTAGTTCTACGTTACAAAAGGCAAGAATTTATACAGATAGTGCTATACAAATTTGTAAAGAGATTGGGGATTTAAATGCCTTATCAGTAAACTATAAGCAATTAAGTGAAATACAAATGTTGATTGGCAACAGCAAAAGTGCATTGGAAAGTTACAAGAGTTATGCGATTTTGAAGGATTCTATATTCAATATAGAAAAAGATAAAAAACTTACGGAAACTGCTATGCAATATGCCTTTGATAAAAAAGAGGCAGCAGCCAGGGCAGAGCAGGAGAAGAAAGACATAAGGCAGCGCAATATCCGCAATTTGTTTATTGGTGGCGCTGCTGTGTTACTATTACTTTTAATAGCATTAATCAATCGCTACCGTTATAAACAGAAAGCGAATAAAGAGCTGGCGGCGGCTTATGAAAATTTAAAAAGCACACAGCAGCAATTGGTGCAGTCAGAAAAGATGGCTGCCTTTGGTGTGATGGCTAAACGAATGGCGCATGAAATACAAAACCCGCTGAATTTTGTAAATAACTTTTCGGAGGTTTCCCGGGATTTGGTGCATGAAATTATTTCTTCCGGCAATGAGGAAGAAAAAAAAGAGGTAGCACAGGATTTAATCAGCAATCTTGAGAAAATAAATTATCACGGCAACAGGGCCGCCAACATTATAAATCAATTGCAGGAACATGCACGGTCAGGCACGGCCCAACAATTTTTTGAAGAAGAGGAGAATAATTTATAAATCCTGTAAAGAAACTTAGCAAAAGTATATTTAGCACACGCTTCATTATACATACTACAAAGTGTTTGAATTTTTGTGAAGTCCAAATTTTAAATAAAATTTTTATTAACCTTTATCATTCTTAGATTTAATCTGCGATTGTTTGGCCCGGATTATTTTTAATTTAAAAAACCTTTATGGCAATAAGGATCGCAATACGGCACAAAACAATTTATTCTTACGACAGGTTTGTCGGAATTTCACCACATATTTTTCGTCTACGCCCAGCCGTTCATTCCAGGACAGCTATTGAATCTTATTCATTTAAGGTAGAACCGAAAGAACACTTTATTAACTGGCAGCAGGATCCCTTTGGTAACTACCAGGCGAGAGTAGTATTTCCTGAAAAATGTAAGCCCTGCTTATGAAGATGTATTTTATTTTTTATGGACCGAAGGAAAAAATCCCGTAAATATTGATCCTTTAAAAGCTAACCTGAAAGATCCGTTAGAACGAAGAACGTTAGCCAAGTTACTCAACGAGGGATTGGGCGATCCCGTTGGTTATGTTTTACCATTGCAATGGAAACTTGGACAGGGATTCTCTTTTATTGAGCGACAGAAAAGGATGATTATTGTAGCGGGAATGGAAACTTATTATTAAAAACATTTACCCCAAAAGGATAATTTAGATTTGGATCACAAAATTATTTTAGAATTAAGAGAAGACCGTCATTTCTAAGTTTTCAAGACACTGTCTCAACTCTTCTGTCTATGAATCCATTTCAATGTGTTGCCATTTTTTATTGATAAGCGTCATCGTTTAAAATGACTAATCTCAGTCTTTTATTATCCATTTAATTTTATTTTAGCCCGATTAAAATTGAATAATAATAAATCACAATACTATACAAACAATCTGCTATCATTGTGGTGAACCTTGTGATGACCTGATTCAGGCCGATGATAAATCATTTTGCTGCAATGGTTGCAAGCAGGTGTATTTGCTGTTAAATGAAAACAATCTTTGCAACTATTACAATTTGG
>CBIGQT010000301.1:0-4577 GCA_966191655.1 uncultured Ginsengibacter sp. | reverse complement strand
GTCCTCCTGCTACACTTAGTATACTCATAACCGTTAGTTGCGCTGTCCTTAGTTTGCACCACGGCGCACAGGTGTAACTAAGGACTTACGAACATTAAATCTATAACAAATATTCAATTTCCTCCTTCCGCGGTTCGTGTCTCACGAATCGCAACTATTTGTTTCGTGAGACACGAGCCATGGATATAGGCATATACGAAAAAAAAAATACGCCTGCTCATTTTTATTATCTATTGCTGGCCACCCCCCGTTTTTACACGACTTTGTTCTTCTTCAGCTCCGCTGCCATGGTGCGCCTGCTGCGGTTTATTCTTTCCAAAACGATATGTGAGCGTTATGATGTATCTCCTGTTATCCCACTTACTGTGTATTTCTGTAAGCCCGTTGCTAAGATAAGTAGAGCCATTAAAATGCGCCAGGTAAAACGGATCACGTAAGTTCACTTTTACTGAACCTTTACCCTTCAGCACCTGCTTGCTTCCGCCTAATGAGAACATTCCCATTGGATCTGCGAGTATAGCACTGCTTACAAAATTTTTACCGTTATACCATCCGCTTGCTTCTGCACCCCACCCTTTATTGAAGTTAAACTGGCTGCTGAAATTCCCATTGAATGCAAATATATTTACATGAATAGCCTCACCCTGTATCACTCCTTTGTAATCATTGTTGAAAACGTTTCCATAAACATTTATTGTCCACCACTTATATATCTGCTTGCTGTAATTAACTGCTAAACCTATATTCCTGTTAGAAGCAATATTTTCTGACGTCTGGTAAGTGGTATAGTTGGAATCGCCCGGCTGCTTCACTGTTAATAATACATCATTAATAATATCTGTGGTATAAGTGTAGTTAGCGGTAATATTTAATTGCCCTTTATAATTATAGCTTAGCTCTACATTATGGCTGAACTGCGGTTGTAAATTGGGATTACCCTGCCTGTAAGTGTATCTGTCTAACTGAAACTGGAACGGATTAAGCATTGAATAATCGGGTCTGTCTACCCTTCTACCGTAAGATAATTCAAAAGTATTTTTATCATTTTTATTATAAGTAAAGTAGGTAGTAGGAAAAAGTTGAATATAATTTTTATTAAAAGAAATACTCTTTGTTACCTGGTTACCATTAGCAATAGTTTGTTCTGCACGAAGGCCAAGCTGCATACCAAATTTTTTTATTTTCTTTTGAAAACTGACATACGCTGCATTAATATTTTCTTTATAAATAAAATGATTGCTCAGTGTTTCGTCAGGTTCCCATTTTTGATTGTCATTATTAAATAAAGTATAAATGGCATTATTATCGGTACGTACATAGCTACTCTTGAAGCCTGCTTCCAAAGAAGCATCGTGCTTCAGCGGCTTTTTATAATCAGCTTTTAAACTGTATACATCAATTAGTGAAGGTAAATCTCCATTTAGCAAATAAGGCAATTCTGATGGAGTACCGTCTGCATTATACAAATAATTATTCGTGTATTGGTCACTGTGACTATTGTAAAAAACATAATCGCCGTCAATAGAGAGAAGCTGTCCTTTATCATCTAATTTTTTATCTACGTTCAAATCAAATCCAAGATTGGTTAAAGGTGTTTTTGTTTGCGAATTAGCAACATTGTATTGCACAAATTGCTTGCTGCTGTCATAAATATTAGCAAGGCCGTCTGATGTGAATGAAGAATTATCAAAGTTTCCGGTTACGCTAAAGGTGTAAGTTGTGGTTTTATTGGCAAAATAATCAAAGCCGGCTTTAAAGTCATGAGAATAATCAAGATACTTCCCATAAGTATGCTGGTAAGAATACCTGTTGTAAGGTTCAGTAATAGTATCGCGCAAGCTCCTCTTAATATGAATATCATTAAAGCCTCTCCAGTCAGTATAGCCATATTGTCCGAACAGATTTATTTTCCCATGCCGCCAGTTAACATTAATATTATTGGTATTTTTAAAATATATGGCGAAGATGGCGCTTGATGTAATTGTTCCGTTGAAGCCATTTACCTTATTTTTCTTTGTTATTAAATTAATAATACCTGCATTGCCTGCAGCATCATATTTTGCAGGAGGTTGTGTCATTATTTCTACCTGGTCAAGCTGGTTAGAAGGCATGTTCTTTAAATAATTGGCAAGATCTGCCCCGGTAAGATACGTTTGCTTTCCATCTACTAAAATCATAACACCCTGCTTTCCTTTCAAACTTACATTACCATCATTATCTACGCTAACTCCCGGAGCTTTTTCCAGAATCTCCAACACATTAAGACCGCCATTGGTTGTAGAGGCATCTACATTCATTACAGTTTTATCAATTTTGTTTTCAATAAGAGGCCGATGGGTAACAACAGTCACTTCTTTTAACTGGTTAGCTCCTGCTTCCAGCTTTATAACCGGAATGACGGCAGAAGTATTGTTATCAGCCAACTGAAAAGGTTTACTGAAACAGGTAGCAAAACCAACAGCTTCTGTTTTTATAATGTAATCACCGTTTTTTATTTTTTCAAAAGTGTAATTACCGCTTTTATCGGAAAGCGCCATTTTTACAAGGGAAGAATCTTTGTGTTTTAATAAAGAAACGGTAGCTGCTTCTACGGCTTTACCTTCAGTGGATTGTAATGTGCCGGTGATCTTTGTATTTACCTGCGCACGGGTTGCGATGCAAAAAAATAGAAAAAATATCGTAGAGAAAAGCCGTGTCTTCCTTCTCATAAACTTCTTATTTTAAATGTGAACTTTTCTCATGCTAAATTTCATACTTTGGAACGCAAAAGAAGTTAATAAAAGGATGAGCGGATAATTTTAGGAGTTTATTGGAAGTTATTTTCAAAGTAAATTTTATGAAAGCAAAATAGCAGCGATGAATGATTAGCTACATAATACCCACTAACTTAAAACATGCACGAAATTTTATGAGGCGAAAGAGAACTGGAAAAATGTTTTTTCAAAGCAGTATTTTCTTATAACTACATTCATTGCCAGTTGCACAACGACGATAACTAAGGTAAAAAATCCGATATTTAGTAAATCCACTAACAGTTTACAAATAGGCTTTAATAAAATTGTTTCGTGTGAAAATATTTGTATAGATGGCAAAGAGATTTCTACAAATGAAAAGATAAGTTCAGATTTGGAAATTGATATTATCAATGGACAGAATATTTCTGCTGACGAAAATTAAATGATTGATTTAGGAAAACAAATCGCCATAGAGATTAAACAATCCTTGCAAGACAAAAATGAATACGGTACTTATAAAGTTCTATTTATAACAAAAAAAGAAAATGATGGTGTGACACAAAGAACCTGGAAGGGAAAAATTTTCAAGTCCGAAGAGTTGTAAATACCTGGTTTAATGATATTTTCCTTTAATCTATTCGGTTAAAACCAAGAAGGTCTTTTGAAAACATTTTCATTTAAAACGTCTTTGATGAAACCTCCCCGGTTTAACCATCTTCGTTTAACCTATATGGTTATATGATAGTTTTTTCAGAATGAAGAAATTGGTTTAATTACTAATGAGCGCTTATGCACAGTTTGTGTAGAAAATGTATCCGGCTCTTATATAAAATACTATGGCATCATAATATTTTTTATTATCTTACTATTCAATTCAACTAATCCTACTGCAAAAACAAACACCTCACATCGTTTTTTATACTCCACAGAAATTTTTGTACTGTATCCTTTATTGAATATAAAAATTTATAATCAGTTAACATGGTTACCGGTAACCCCCAGCGAAAACCTGTATCTGTTGCTACTTATTTAATCGTATCTGTTATAAGCCTTATTGCAGCTATCGGTATTGGTTATTATTATTTTCATTACCTCAGGCAAAGCAGTACGGAAAAAATGGATGACCGTGTCTTCTATTTGGTTCTTATCCTCTTTGGTATGGCAGCAAGTGCGCTTATATTCGGCGTTATGAATTCTTATGCCAGCCTCAAAGGCATCCAGGCAAATGTTACTTATAAATTTACAGGGCCGGTAGTAGGTGTTATACTTGTTGTGTTGGGAGGTTTTATGTTGCCCAAAGGTTCTAATGTACAGTTTCTTTCTATCAGGCTATTTGACCAGGATAAAAATCCTCTCACACGGGGAAAGGTTACTTTATCTTTCCCACATTACCAGCGTGATGAATCAATAAATGAAAAAGGACTGGTGGTTTTTCCGGAAATACCTTACGATCAGTTGCGTAATAAAATTATTATTAATGTAGTAAGCGATGGCTATGCCAATGTAACCATAGACACTTTGCTTCGCAATTTCGATCCTATTGATCTTACACTAACACAGGCAAGAATTATCCGTATTTCAGGAACTGTAAAAGATGCTGCTGATCGTCCCATAAGGGATGTGGAAGTAGCAGTTGACGGAACACAATATGCTGCAAAAACAATTAATGATGGAAGTTTTGATATTCCCATTCCGGGTTATCATTTCGGCGACAGGATCACTTTGGTTACATCTCATCCTTTATATGAGGATAAAACAAAAGAATTCGATATAGAATCGGGAGAAATAGGTAAAATAGAATTTGTATTGAATCCGCTACCCGTTACTAACTCTAAACATAAA
>CBIGQT010000300.1:0-4596 GCA_966191655.1 uncultured Ginsengibacter sp. | reverse complement strand
GCTTACCGTGTTGCGGAGTGCGGCTAATTCTTCCACTTCCAATAATTCAATATGTCCTCCAAAGCTGGCGTATTGTTGCGTAAGGTCAGTATAAATGTCGAGCATGCCGCTGTAATAATGCCCCATACAACCGAGGCGGTTGTACTGCATGATATGCGCAACTTTTGCCACTTCAATCCATTCACGTATTTCTTTCGAACATTCATAATCGTTATGAAGTATGCCTGTTACCTGGTGAAAGGCAATTCCTGTCCGCTGAAACACATTGGCAATTTCGGGTACGGGACAGGGTGAGCAGAATGCCAGCCATTCACCGGTCATCTTTGTCCGGTCTGTCATTGCATTAAATGCATCGTAATTTATAGAAGCTTCCGGAGAAAGATTTAAAATGATAACGGGTACTTTGGCTTTTTGTACAACCGGCAAAACGGTTGAAGACAATGCATAGGTGGTTACATATAAAAAGATGATGTCAACATCCTGTTGCTTAAACATGCGGCCTGTTTCAAAAGCTTTATCAACTGTATCAACGAGCCCTGCATTAATTATAGATGGATGAATTGCTGAAAGTTTTTGTTCAACTATTTTTAAATAACCTTCGAGTCTTTCTTTCAATCCTTCAAACTGCGGCCAATAAGTATCTAGCCCGATGCCGAATAAGCCAATCGTAAGTTGTGCATTTTCCATTGTGGAATTAAGTTACAGCAAAACAAGCATTTTTTTGTGAGTTGGGGTTGGTTATGATTTTTTAATGTTGCGCAGGGAATTTGTAAAATATGATTGCCTAACTTTATATAGTTACTCATTTTCTTATGCAGGTACTTAAAACAGGAACTTTTTTTGGCGAGAATAGAAAGTCGTTCCAGGCAGATGGCTTGTCGATAGTGGATTCACAGTTTTATAATTATTCCAGTTGTCCATGGCATTACCATGAGAATGCGCACTTTGCCTTTACCACCTCGGGAAGGCTGACAGAAACACATAAAAAAAGGAAGCTTCATTTATCTGCCGGTTCACTTTTATACAATCACTCACAGGAACCACATTGCAATAGTGATTATTCAGAAAAAGTTGCAGCATTGCATGTTGATATAAGCCCGCAATGGTTTAACAAGTATGGAATTAATTATTCGGTCATTGAAGGATTGAATCAAATTAATGATCCACTCATAAAAAATATTTTCTTTAATATTTATAAAGAGATAAAATATTATGACAGCATTTCGCCGCTATCTGTTGAGAGTCTCGTGGTAAATGCGATCACGATAATGAGCAATACTGGCGTGGATCAAAACAGTTTAATGCCCTTGTGGACAAAAAAAGCTAAGGAGGTTTTGTACGAAGCCTACGCTGAAGAAATTTCTTTAAAACAGCTTGCCTCCATGGTTAATATTCATCCTGTTTATTTGTGCCAAAAATTCCCGGTGTATTTCAAATGTTCCTTTGGTGAATACATCAGGAAGATCAGGATAGAAAAGGCAGTTGATATGATATTAAATAAGAAAGATTACTCACTTACAGAAATAGCCTACGCTGCCGGTTTTGCAGATCAAAGTCATTTCATAAGAACCTTCAAAAAAAATATTGGGATAACGCCATTGGCTTTTAAGAAAATGATTGCCTGATGACCATCTTAATCCTGTTCTATTTTTAGCATACCTGATTGCAGACATTTGTGGAAAAATGCGCCTTCTCCAAATATTTTTTAATGAAGCAATGTATTTACTGTTGATCATTTAATCAAAATAAGAATAAAATGAAAAGTAAGATTTTAAAGCCATTAGCGCTGGCCGTATTTATCTTAATCGCAGTGATGATAGGCTGTTCCAATTCTTCCAAAAAAAAGACGCCGGTATTTACCATTAAAACAATCAACATTGGGAAAGGCACCGGAAGTGTTGAGGCAGCTGATTTTAATAAGGATGGATTTCCGGATTTAGCCGTAGCCAATCTTGATGATAGTTCCGTCACCATTTTATTGGGTGATGGTAAGGGCAACTTCAATGAAGCAAAGGGATCACCTTTTTTCGCCAATCGGTTTCCTAACGACATAACCATTGCTGATTTTAATAAAGATGACAACCTCGATTTGGGAATCGCCAATACAGAAGCGAAGTTCCTGACCATATTATTGGGTAATGGCAAGGGTCAGTTTAACCAGGCAACCCAATCGCCTTATCTCGTTCATTCAAGACCCCATTCACATGGAATTGTTGCAGCAGATATTAATGGTGATGGTAACCTTGACCTTGCAACGGACGACTGGGGTGAAAACAAAGTCCTGGTAATTTTTGGCAATGGGAAAATGAATTTTGACAGTGAAACATTTTATGATGTTGGTAACCGTCCCTATCAACGCTTGCGAACTGCTGATGTAAACCGTGATGGCAAACCAGATATTGTTACTACTAACCTGGAAGGAAATAACGCAACTGTTTTATTGGGTGATGGCAATGGAAAATTTCATCAACCCGACGGATCTCCATTTGCCTGTGGCGATGCGCCTTTTGGTGTTGCTATCGGGGACGTAAACGGCGATGGTAATACGGACATGGCGATAGTAAATTCACCAACGATAACTGCAGAAAGTGCAGGCAAAGATGGGCTCTGGATTTTATTGGGTGACGGGAAAGGAAATTTTTCTACAATGAAAGGATCGCCGTTTAAAACAGGGAAGAGCCCCAGCCGTATCGCTATTGGCGATCTTAATAATGACAGCATTAACGATATTGCTGTAACAAACTATAATGATAAAAGTATTACCGTTTTTTATATGAATAAAAAAACGGTTACCGATACCAAAACGATTGCAACCGGCAATAAGCCCAATGGCATCGCCATTCAGGATATGAATGGTGATGGAAAAAATGATATTATTTTAAGCAATTACCTTGATAATAATATCATGATTTTATTCAATAATTGAACCGGATATTTGAGATAACGGTTACAGTTATACGAAAATTATGGATAATGTAATTGAAGGTGGAACAAAAAAAGTGTTTAATTTAAACCTGCCGGTTATTATATAGCAATGTAATTTTATCTCCGGGGCTTCTCATGTGCCTTTTCAGGATTTGCTGATGAATTTTTTCGGGTCATAAGCTGGTTCATTGAAACAGTGTAATGTTTTCAAACTTTGAATTTAGCGTTGGGCCAAACAGGGTACTGCAACTTAATCCTATTTTGTAATTGCCATTTGATAATACTGGAACAAAGAATTTGATTTCATTATTAATATTTTCGTGTTGCTTTAGTAAAGTTATATTCTTCGCAGTCGTTCCTTCTATTTCAACCAAATCTTCACTGCCTATCATAACCAGGTTAATTTTCATAGGAAAATCAGGACTTGTAAAATTTATATCGTTCTGCGTAGGATTCTCAATAGTGAAATGTAAACTCAACGAATCTCCCATTCGTAATGAATCCCTGTTCATTTCATATTCTATTTTAAGACTGTTACCGGTTTGTATACTATCTGCGAAAAAACCCTCAACTACATTGTTGTCAATTTTATAGACTTTTGATTTCCCCTCAAAATGGCCTTCTATAAAAACAGGTTTATAACGCCAGGCCTGTTCTAAGTGCCATATATCAAACTGTGTTTGACGTGTTCTTAAAGAACTGATTACTGTAGCAGGATGCCCCGTGAAAAAAGTATATAAAGAAGGGTTTTGATACGATCCCATAAAAACAACAGGCCTGTTTTTAGCAATTTTCTCAATTGCCCGATACCGTGGTTCTTTGCCCCATAAAGATAATTTGGCAGGAAGTAAATTGGTTACGAGTGCGATCCTGGCTAACAAAACAAGAAACAGTGAACCCCCAATAAATTTCTTAACATAATTGCGAAGTCTACCATCTGTTGCCGCCCTGTTATTTAGTAAAATAATAATCGGCACAGAAGCTGCCACTGTCCACTGCGGTTCTGCATGACCGCGAAAAGTGGAAATCCAAAAAAATATTATAAACCCGCTTATGACAAAATATTGCGCTCTCTCAAACATCTGCGCAGGTTTATACTTAAATAACACATAAAGCACCGCTCCAAAAGTAAACGGATTAAAGACGGCCAACTGATTGGGTAAATATTCCAGGAAATAGCCCCACCTGAAGGGCCGGGCACGACTTACGAGATGGAATTTGAGACTCGGAAACCCATTTGTATATTGCCAGTGCAAATGTGGAATAAATAAGACTAATGCCAGAACTGAAGCCACCCAGAATTTAAAGTTTAAAAGCAGGCGGGGGTTGGACAATAGTATAAATGCAATAACCAACACACCCTGGTATTTGCTATACACTAATCCCGCCATTGCTATCGAGATTAACATGGTGAAGCCCCAATCACCATTGTTTAGAAACTTTTTATAAGCGTAAAAAAAAAGCGCTGTGAAGAATAGCAAAGGTGAATCGGGAGTGGTTATAAAACCATAAATAATAAACATAACGAGTGAAGCAGAAATGATAAAATACAAAAGGACAGACCGGTTATCGCCGATTTTTTTGTTATCAAGCTGAAGCCAGATAAGAATAAGAGTAGGAATTTGTAAAAGCACAGTCATAAAGCGCACTCCGAGATTACCGTTAAAGAAA
>CBIGQT010000299.1:0-4600 GCA_966191655.1 uncultured Ginsengibacter sp. | reverse complement strand
AAGAACTGTTGTAGAAAATTCTTTCGTTGCTGATGCATGATTATGATCGCCGGGAACAGTTGCCAGGGTACTGTTTGGTAAAAGTTTTGCGAGTTCTGATGCAGAGCCGTTGTCGGAATCTTCACTGCCACTTATAACCAATACGGGTTGCTTTACTTTGCTTAATGCTTCTTTACTTGTTGATGGTTGCGATCTTTGCAAATAAGCTAAAGCAGGCTGATCAAGATTTTGCTGATGCACATAATCAATTAGACCTTTTAGTTGCGGAACAGAATCACCTCTCAATGCATGATAAAATAGTATTCTTCTTGGCCAATCAGGATTTGTAAAGTCTGCACCCATACCTCCCAATACGGCATCCTTTATTCTTTTATCAAAAACCAATAACCTTGCATTAATGATAGAACCTCTCGAGTAGCCTACAACGTTATATTGTTTTATTTTAAGCAAATTCATCAGCAGCATAATATCTCTTGCTTCTGCATCATTATCGTAAGCTGCAGAATCTTGTGGTTTATCTGACCTGCCATTACCACGCATATCTAAAGTAATTACTTTATAGCCTTCCTTTAAGAGATCGGTATATAATGCTGTCCTTTTCCATGAACTGCCATCAACAATAAAACCATGAACCAATAAAACAGGTTGCCCTTCTCCCCGAACTTCATAGTAAATTTTAGTTCCATCGAAGGAAGAAAAATAATTTGAATCAATTGGGAATCTTAATGAGAGGGAATCGGTTTGTGCTTTGGCATTGTTTATTATAAAAACACACGTGCATAAAAATAGCAATCGCATTGTATTGATTATTTTATTTGCATGAAGATGTTTTAATTTTAGTTGCAATTATATTTTGGGACGATTGCCGTAATTGTTTAGTTTTAGAATTGCATCAGTAAATGGTTTTGAATATGCAAAATGACTTAACTGAAGATCAAAATAATTTGAAACAGCAGGGTGAGAAAATCAATCTTGATTTGGATAATTGTGATATTAAGGAAAATAGCTACTATGAAGATGTTACAGACCGGGACCTGGGAGACTCAGGATATAAAGAAAAATACATTGCACAGACAGTAATTGTTTACTATAATGAAAGGAATGGATTAACAGAGAAATTTATAAGCCAGATATTTTCGCTTGATATCATAACTCTTGAAACGCATATATTAAATAATGAGATTGTTCTCTATGTTGACACATTTGACAGAAGTAAATACTTTTTTGATTTTAATCCGTCCACTTGAAATAATATTATTAACTGATTTATGCAACCGCTTCCCTGTTATACTTGCTCCTGTATTCAATCGGCGATAATCCTGTTATTCTTTTAAATATAGTCCTGAAAGCTTTTGTATCGTTATAGCCAACTTCATACATCACTTCGTTTACATTTTTTCTTCCTTTCTCCAGGTTCTTTTTTGCCGCTTCAATTTTTACACGCTGAATATATTCTGTAACTGTGTTGGAAGTTGCTTTCTTAAAACGCCGTTCCATATTTCTTCTTCCTAAAGCAAACATTGATGCCAACTGGTCAACCGTTATTTTATCTTCAAAATTATTTTCAATAAACTCCTGTGCTTTTTTTATAGGCTCATCATCATGTCCTTTCTGCCCATTGAAAATAATAAAAGGAGATTGGCTGATGCGGTCTATATCTATCATAAACATTTTTGCAATTAAAACAGCCACATCACGGCCTGCATATTTTTCAATAATGTACACCAGTAAATTAGTAAAGGAGTAAGCACCGCCGCTGGTATAAATGCCATCTTCTTCCGTCATGATTTTATCGTCAACTAAAGTTACCAGTGGAAAAGCATTCCTGAAATCGTTAGCCGCTACCCAGTGTGTAGCGCATTGTTTACCATCTAACAAACCTGTTGCCGCAAGAAAGAATGAAGCAATGCACAGGCTGGCCACTTCTGCCCCTGCATTATATTGATTTATAATCCACGGAATAAACGGTGCATTGTTTTGCATCATTGTTTTTGGATCGCCATGAATGGCAGGAATAATTATGAGATCTGTTTTTTTTACATCTTTAATTAATACATCAGCATCAATTTTAAACAGGCCATTTCTCTGGCTGGTTTCTTTTGAAATGCCCACCAATTCTACTTTAAACAATGGAGGCCTGTTCATATTTTTTAGAACAGAATTTACATCGTTAAATATTTGGTGCGAACCTTCAATATTCACAACACTTGTGTGGCCCTGAGGAACAAGAATTGAAACATGTTTCATATTTCGGAATTTTAAACTGCGATTTATTACGTAAAAATAAAGAATGTTTTTGTCGTAATCAACCCGTTAGAAAGGCGCATTTGCACCCTCATTTTCTCAAATGATGATTGTACGTTTGTCTTACGATAAAAATATTTCTTATGGAAAAATATAATCTCTCTAATGATGTAAAGGTTTTCGGAATACAGGTAAAAACTTTTCCTTCAGGTGTTGCTGAAGCGTTTCACGATTTAATTAAAAAAACCGGTGATGAGTCAAGATCGTATTATGGCATCAGTGAATTTAAAGATGGCAAAATGGTTTACTATGCTGCGGCAGAAGAAAAGTTTACCGGCGAAGCAGAAAAATATGAATACGAAAGGTTCTCGATTGAAAAAGGTGATTATTTGGCAACTACACTTGATGACTGGAAAAATAAAACAAATTGTATAAAAGATATTTTTTCTGAAATAATTAAAGATCCTGCGGTAAATAAAACAAAGCCTGCCATTGAATGGTATAAAGATGAAAATGAAATGATGTGCTTAGTTAAAATGAAAGAAGATAGCGAGTAAATTTCTAAACCTATAAATATAAACGCCATGTTAACACATTCAAAAGCATTTAGCAGTTTTTCCGTAAATGATCTTCAAAAAGCAAAAAAATTTTACAGCGAAACACTGGGCGTAACTGTAAAAGATAACCCGATGGGATTAATTGAATTACACTTTGAAAACGGAGCTAACGTTTTGGTGTACCCGAAACCGAATCACGAGGCAGCGACATACACCGTTCTTAATTTTCCGGTTGATGATATTGAAAAGACTGTTGACGGACTAAGCAATAAAGGAGTAACATTTGAACAATATAAAGAATTGCAAACCGACGCAAAAGGCATCAGCCATAATCCGCAGGGGCCAAAGATTGCATGGTTTAAAGATCCTGCCGGAAATATTTTATCTGTACTTGAAAACTAATTATTTATGATAACTGAATCTGTTAATACAAAAGAATTATTTGTATTCCTTGACAAAACCTGGGATGAATTAATGGGATTGATTGCATCAACTAACGATAAATTAATAAACGCAATTCCGTTTAAAGATAGCTGGACGGCTGCACAATTAGCAACCCATGTTACCAAATCAAATAAGGCAATTGCACAGGGTTTGCAGATGGAAGGTAAGCTTGCAGAAAGAGACCCTGAGCAGGGAGTCGTTCAAATTAGAAAAATGTTTTTGGACTTTGAGGCAAAATATAAATCGCCGGAATTTATTGTTCCGGAAGAAAAGGAGTATGATAAAGATGAAGTGATGAAAGCAATTGGGGTATCTGTTAATAAATTAAAGTATGCCAGGAATGAAGTGAACCTTTCAGAGATCATTAATCTTCCAATATTTGGAGAAGTTACAAAGCTTGAGCTGTTGTATTTTGTTTTATATCATACTCAAAGGCATATACACCAGCTAAAGAAAATTATCAAAGGCTTTAAGAAGATTGAATAAATAATTAACAAGCGAAAATTATTTCCTAACAACAAAACAAAATTAAAAATGAAATCAATTAATGTGTATTTAGGCTTTAACGGAAAATGCCGTGAAGCAATGACATTTTATAAAGAATGCTTTGGCGGTGGCGAACTTGAGCTGCAAAGTGTGGGCGAATCTCCCGTGGCCGATCAAATGCCTCCGGGCTTCAACAAAGACCAGATTCTTCATTCAACATTGATAAAGGATGGTATCACTATTATGGGCAGTGATATGAACAGGGGTAAACCCATAGATGGAAATACTTTAGGTATTTGTGTGAATTGCAGCAGCGCTGAAGAGATCCAATCCATGTTTACAAAATTGTCCGAAGGTGGAAAGGTTGATGATCCTTTAAGTGAAAAATTCTGGGGGGATACTTTTGGTGCACTTACCGACAAATATGGTAAACCATGGATGTTTAATTATAGTAAAAATCAATAAAAAGTTTAGTTATGGAAACAACCATTCAAAGAATCGATGTTGATTCGTCTAATACGCAAACAGTAAATGGAAACAAAAGTTTAAAGTCAACAAAAATTATTTACTGGGTAACAACAGGTCTTCTCTCATTGTTTATTTTGGCGGGCTCGCTTTTTATGAACAGTTCTATTGCTATTGAAGGCATGCACCATCTTGGCTTGCCCGAATGGTTTCGCTGGGAATTAAATGTCGGTCATGTTATTGGTGGTTTGTTGCTGATACTTCCTGTGGGCAGGCGATTAAAAGAGTGGACGTATGCAGCACTTGCTATTGATTATATTTCAGCGCTCATTGCACATATATCTGTAGATGGCTTTATATTGTCTTCATTTGAGTCCTTAGTTACGCTGGCGTTATTAATTGCT
>CBIGQT010000298.1:0-4625 GCA_966191655.1 uncultured Ginsengibacter sp. | reverse complement strand
TTTTTGTTTTTGCAAAAATTCTTCTGATTGTGTGATGGCATACCCCCCCGCCGCACCCAAATCCGCAGCACCTTCTACTTCAATAAATTTACCACCCAAACTCATTACCTCTTCTTTCACTGCAGGCCTTGTATCAAATACTTCAACTACTGCACCCAATCTTCTTGCGGTGGCAATGGCCTGCAAACCTGCAACACCAGCGCCTAATATCAAAACTTTTGCCGGTGGAATGCTACCTGCAGCAGTCATAAACATCGGAAAATATTTCGGAAACATATTAGCCGCAAGCAATACAGCCTTATAACCTGCAATATTGGCCTGGCTGCTTAATACATCCATACTTTGTGCACGTGTGGTTCGTGGAAGCATGTCAATACTAAATACCGTAACATTTTTTTCGGCAAGTATTTGCATTAAACTATAATTATACAAAGGCTGATAATTTCCGAGGAGAATTTTAGATTGAAGAAAATCAATATCAGATAATGAAGGAATATTTATAGATAATATAATATCTGAGTTTTTTAATACATCTTCTCTTGAAACAACCCTTGCACCTGCCTCTATATATTTTTGGTTTGAAGCAAATGAACTTTCGCCAGCACTGGCTTCAATCAAAACATTTATATTCCATTTTTGCAAAATTGCGACATGTTCGGGTAAAGCCGAGACTCTGGTTTCGGGTGAGGATTCTTTTAAAACTCCAATCGTCATAGTGTACAAATATGTTTCTAAGGTATTACAAATTTAAAACCTTATTGTAAAATGTTGCTTTACTTTAAAACCAGGATTAAAAAAAACAAGGCCAATAAAAAAGAGATCAATAGTTAATGTTACCGCATTATGCTCCTGTATATGTTTCCAGGCTTCTTCCATTTCACTGCTCCAATGTATATCATCAAAAATAAAAATAGAAGTATCCTTTGATTTTTTTATTAAGGCTGAAAAATAATCAAGTGTTGCATCTCTCCGGTGATTACCATCAATAAACGCCAGACCCACAGTTTTAATTGCAGACAATGTTTCTCTAAAAGTTGAATCAAAATTACCTTCAATTAAAGTGATATTTTTCAGGGCCGCCTTTTCAAAATTTCGCCTGGCAACTTTTGCAATTTCTTTTGAGCCTTCAAATGTATTTACTTCAGCATTTCTATTGGCACATGCCATATAGCATGTAGTAATTCCAAAGGAAGTTCCCAATTCAATAATATTTTCCGGCCTGTAATAGTTTACAATCCTAAATAAAAGTTTTGCAAATTTTTTATTTTTCAAAGAGGACTTTGCAATAGCACCTACTTTTCTTTTTTTGAAAGGAATTACTGCAGATCCTGCGCCAAAATCTTCAACATCTATTATTGAACTATCATAAAAAAGTTCTTGTCGCAACGGCTCGATTTTTTTATAACATTCATATTCTTTTTTATCATTTAAAACATGAATTACAAAATCAAAAACAAAAGGAGAATGCACTCCATGGCCTTTACCATTTTTAGCATTGATGTAATAATGAAAATATTTTTTAGCTAATTGAAGTGAAGAATACATCTTGTAGTAATTTAAGATGCTCCAGTATTTTTTTCCCATACCTCAAATGTGTATGCATAATTATTTTTATCATCTGCAGGAAATGAATGCTCACTAACCAATTTCCAGCTATCTTTTCTTATTTCCGGATAAAATGTGTCACCCGCAATATTTGCGTGTACCCTTGTCAGGTAGATACGGGAAACTATATCCATTGTTTGCTTAAAAATTTCACCGCCGCCGATTATAAAAATTTCTTTGGCATCGCTTTCTTTAGCTCTTGCAATGGCATCTTCAATATTGTTTACTACAAAAACGTCCTCTGGCTTAAAATCAGTTTTGTTTGTGACAACAATATTAATACGTCCCGGCAAGGATTTTTTTAAAGCCTCATAACTTTTTCTGCCCATGATTATGGGCATTCCCCATGTTTTATTCTTAAAATATTTAAAATCATTTGGCAAATGCCAGGGCATGCCACCATTAGCCCCAATAACATTATTTTCTGAAGCGGCTACAATGTGGGAAAGCATTTAATTAACGGTTTAATGGTTTATTAGTTAATTGGTTTATTAGTTTGGCCGGCTGGCGACTTATTTTTTTGAGAGTTGACAACAAACTTTATAAAAGCATTTAGCATAAGAAGTAATTTCCTACAATCTTCTATTAATGATTGACAGGTTGTTGGCTCGATTATTTTTCTTCTCAGGCATTTTGATAACCAGGATTTTGTTTCTTGTATTGAACCTCTTGAATAGAAATAAAATTGTTTGCTTTCTTTGTAATAATAACGGCCGTAGCCTTCTGCAATATTGGCCGATATTGAATCAGCAGATCTCACTAATTGCTTGCCTATGGTATCTTTTTTAAAATAGTCCCAATCAATAACCAAATTCCAAATATCATCAGAAAACTTTTCCGCAATATTGTATACTTCCAATTTTTCTAAAGTAAATTCCATATAAACTAATTTAAATGTCAGGAATTGCAAACCAATTAACTAATAAACCAATTAACTAATTGACTTCTTCTTCTTTACACAGCCACAGGTGCTTTAATAGATGGATGACTTTGATAATTTATCAATTCAAAATCTTCATATTTAAAATCAAAAATATCCTTCACTTCAGAATTTATTTTCATTTCAGGAAGTAGGAAAGGCTTTCTTGTAAGTTGCAGTTCTGCCTGTTCAAAATGATTTTTATATAAATGCACATCGCCAAAAGAATGAACAAATTCTCCGGGTTCCATATCGCAAACTTGTGCAATCATCATAGTAAGTAAAGCATAAGAAGCAATATTAAAAGGAACTCCCAGAAAAACATCGGCACTTCGCTGATACAGTTGACACGATAATTTTCTTTTCCCTTCTCCATCCGGGGAGCCGGACGGGGCCGTATAAAACTGAAACAAACAGTGACAAGGCATCAAATGCATTTCCGGTAAATCAGCAACGTTCCAGGCACTTATGATCATGCGTCTGCTATCCGGATTTGTTTTTAGTTGATGAGTTAATTCGCTGACCTGGTCAATTGTTTTCCCATCTGCACCTTGCCAGTTGCGCCATTGCTTTCCATAAACCGGTCCCAAATCTCCGTTCTCATCTGTCCACTCATCCCAAATCCTTACACCATTTTCCCTGAGATATTTAATGTTGGTATCGCCTTTTAAAAACCAAAGCAATTCATAAATAATGCTTTTTAAATGAAGTTTTTTAGTAGTGACCAAAGGAAATCCTTTTTGAAGATCAAATCGCATTTGATAGCCAAATAAACTTCGTGTACCCGTTCCTGTTCGGTCATTCTTATCAGCTCCTTCGTTAATTATTTTTTGTAAAAGATGAAGATATTGTTCCATAGGCGCAAGTTAATTAGTCTAAACCATGATTTCGGCGATAACCATGATTTTGAGGAAAATATGTGAATTATAATGATTGTTTTAAATTTTTTAAAGCTGAATAAAGAATCTATGCCGAAGGGCTGCGGGATGGAAGCGATAGCCCGCAGCGCAGCGAGGACTATAAGCGGACAGCCCGAAAAAAGCTGAACAGAGAACCGAACGATGACAGCCCCAAAACCTGAAACTGTCTTATCTTTGCAGGTCATTTTAGAATCATGAGTAAAAAAGGGAAAGTTTTGATGGCAATGAGTGGCGGTATTGATAGTACGGTAGCTGCGCTTATGCTGCATCATGAAGGATATGAAGTGGTGGGGATTACCATGAAAACATGGGATTATGCAACCAGCAACGGCAATAACAGTAAAGAAACAGGCTGTTGTAATCTTGATAGTTTTAATGATGCCCGTGCTGCTGCTGTACAAAATGGTTTTCCACATTTTATTTTGGATATACGTGAAGAATTTGGCGATTTTGTAATCGACAATTTTGTGGAAGAATACATTGCAGGTCGTACGCCAAACCCTTGTGTGATGTGCAACACGCATATAAAGTGGCGGGCTTTATTAAAAAGAGCGAATGCATTGGGTTGCGATTATATTGCCACGGGCCATTATGCACAAATTCATAAGCATAGCAACGACAGGTATTTTATAAGAAAAGGCATTGATGAAACCAAAGACCAGAGTTATGTGCTTTGGGGCTTGCAACAGGATTTATTGAGCCGGACACTTTTGCCTTTAGGCGCTTATCGTAAAACTGAAATAAGGCAAATGGCTCATGACTTCGGGTATCCTGAATTGGCGAAAAAGAATGAGAGTTATGAAATTTGTTTCGTGCCCGATAATGATTACCGGGGCTTTTTAAAAAGAAGAGTTGAAGGATTAGAAGAAAAGGTTTCGGGTGGCTATTTCGTTGACAAGGCAGGGAAAATTTTAGGACCTCACAAAGGTTATCCTTTTTATACAGTCGGGCAACGTAAAGGGCTTGATATTGCGTTGGGGAAACCAGCATTTGTTACAGCAATTATTCCGGAAACCAATACAATAGTTTTAGGTGACGAAGATGATCTGAATAGAAATGACATGCAGGTTGCCGGCATTAACTGGATAAAGTATGATGGTATTACAAATGGAATGGAAGCAGTTACCAAAATCAGGTATAAAGATAAAGGCGCACTTTCCAATCTTTTTTTATACGAAAAA
>CBIGQT010000297.1:0-4631 GCA_966191655.1 uncultured Ginsengibacter sp. | reverse complement strand
ACTTCAGCAGGAAATAGATACCGGGAATATTTTGTTACAGAAAAAAATAGAAATAAGTGAAACAGAAACTGCCGGACAGTTGCATGATGAAATGATGGAAGCAGGCGCTGACTTACTTTTACAAACTATAAATGAATTAGTCAAACACAGCATTAAAGAAGTTGAACAACAAAATTGGAAGAATTCAAAACCCGGTGAGCAAAATATAACATCGCAGCTACGGCATGCTCCAAAAATATTTACCGAAACCTGCGAGATCAACTGGGAAAAGAGTATTGATGAAATTTATAATCTCATTCGTGGGTTGTCTCCCTATCCAACAGCTTTTACTTTTTTAAATGATAAGAAATTAAAAATATTTAGCGCCGAAAAAGAAATTGGGATTGCAAAAGAAAATCCCGGCACATTCATAACGGACAATAAAACATTTTTAAAATTTGTTGCCAATAACGGATATATTTCTTTAAAAGAATTACAATTGGAAGGAAAGAAAAAAATGCAGGTGGCAGATTTCTTAAGAGGCTGGCGAAATACAGTCTGATTACTTTACATAGCTTAACGTACAATCGAATTTATCAGTTGCTCCTAATTCTTCTGCAGCCGCATTACTTATAATTATAGTGAGTCCATCATTTTGTTTTATATCCGGTATGGCATCTAACACCTTCGCATAAACGCTTTTATTGGTTAGGGTGTCTGTCACTTTAATAATTGCACCTACCGGCGCATCGTTATTAAAGCAATAATATTTACCATCCTGCCATCCACTGGTAGATTTAAAAGTACTGGCACTTCCGGTTACGTCAACTGGTGGCTTCGCCGCAACCTGGTCATCGTATAACTTTTTAAAGTACCCTCCTGGAAAATTAATACGTGCTGATGAACTTGTTGCAACGGTTTTTTGCTCATTTGCCTGGGGAACCGTTGCTACAGGAACATCTTTTTTCCCCTGGTCTGCATCAGGCTTTTTTACAGGCGGCATCGGCTCAGCCACAACGGGAGCCACCGGTATAGGTTTTGTTTCAGGTTCTTTGGTTACTGCAACATCCGTAACAACATTAACACCTTTGGTTGCAAAAGCTGATTCAGTTTTATTAACCTTCAAATACCCAACAATTAAAGGCGTACCCGAACTTACATCATCCGATTGCAAATGATTCCATTTCTTAATACTTTCAAGGGAAACTTTATTATAATTAATACTGGTACGGTAAAGCCCTTCTTTGGGCTGGAGAGGATGATAAACGGGTATCAGCGCTTCTCCATCAGCTTTGGTTCCGGATTGTAAAAAATTATTTTTTGTAAGTGGAATTTTAACAGACTCCCCAACGCTTAAGCCATTCCCGAATTGCAAATTATTATAAGAAGCCAAATCCTTCGCAGTAACGTTGTATAATCTTCCAATACTGTAAAAATTTTCCTTTGGTTCTACAACATGTATAAGATATAAGTCAGGTGATTTCCCTTCAACGATGAGCTTACCTTTTTGAGCAAAAGAAGCATTGGCAATAAAAAAAACGACTAGAAAAATGCTTAACCATTTTATCATAACTAAAGGTTTTACAGATATTAGAAAACAAGTATTTGACACCTTATCATTTCATATACCCTTCGTTACAAAGATGGGATAAAAAAATTTATTATAAAATGATGATTAAATGCTTTTCGTTAAAATTTATTAAACAATAGCCGGTTCAAATTTTCCGGAAATTAAATTAAAATCAATTTATAACCGTTCCTGCCATTTAACGCTCATTTCATTTTTCCATTGTACAAAATCTCCGTCAATAATGTGTTTTCTTGCATTAGTAACGATATCAAGATAGAAAGCAAGATTATGAATACTTGCAATTTGTAATCCCAAAATTTCTTTTGATTTAATTAAATGCCTCAAATATGCTTTGCTATAATAATTACTCACTTCGCAATTAATTCCGTCATCAATTGGAGAAAAATCTTTTTCCCACTTTTTATTATCAATATTAATTACTCCATTGCTTGTAAAAAGCATAGCATTTCTTCCATTGCGTGTAGGCATTACACAATCAAACATATCAATCCCTAATGCTATACATTCCAAAATGTTCCAGGGAGTGCCCACGCCCATTAAATAACGGGGCTTGTCAACCGGTAGATTATTGCAACAGAGCTCACATATTTCATACATTTTTTCAGTGGGTTCGCCAACACTTAGCCCTCCTATCGCATTACCGGTTGCTTCTTTAGCTGAAACATATTCGCAGGACAATTTCCTCAAATCATGATGCACACCACCCTGCACAATTGGAAACAAGTTCTGCGTGTAGCCATACTTGTTATTTGTATTATTAAACCGGTTAAAACATCTGTCAAGCCACCGGTGGGTTAACTCCATTGAAGTTTTTGCGTAAGCATATTCACTGCCTCCGGGCGGGCATTCATCAAAAGCCATTGTGATATCGCCGCCAATTGTTCTTTGAATGTCCATTACAATTTCAGGAGAAAATAAATGTTTGCTCCCATCAATATGGCTTTGAAATACGGCTCCTTCTTCTGTTAACTTACGGGTACCACTAAGCGAAAAAACCTGGTAGCCACCACTATCCGTAAGTATTGGTTTCTTCCAGTTCATAAACCGGTGCAAGCCTCCGGCAGATTCTAATACTTCAAGCCCGGGCCGCAGATATAAATGATACGTGTTTCCTAAAATAATTTGCGCTTTTACATTATCAGCCAATTGTTGTTGAGTTACCGCTTTTACGCTGCCAACTGTTCCTACCGGCATAAAAATGGGAGTACAGATTTCTCCATGATCTGTAATAATTTTGCCAGCCCGTGCCTGTGTCTCTTTATCTGTGTGTTGAAGTTCGAATTGTAATGCTGCCATAAAACTTCGTACATTTTGATATCTGCAAAGAGCGAATATAGTTTTGAAAAAATAAGTGATATATCGAATATTAAGCGTTCAAGATATTTTGTATCTAACAGGAAGGTGATTATGTTTGCACTCAATGAAACTAGCTGAATACCTTCATCATTGGGAAAACATTGTTTTCGTATGCTTTTGTTTAATTGCGTTTATACAAGTATTCTATTACCTGTTTTTCTTTACCAGGCTTGCTTTTTACAAAGTCACATCAAAAAATATAACGCAAACCCACCCGGTTTCTGTAATAATATGTTCAAGAGATGAAGCAGCGAATCTTGTAAAAAATCTTCCGGGAGCCTTGATTCAGCAATATCGTACCACACACGAAGTTATTGTGGTAAATGATAATTCATTTGATGAGAGTAAATATATTTTAGAGGAGTATCAAAGAACCTATAAGCAGTTACAGTTAGTTGAATTAACGCAGGAAGCAAGATTTATTCCCGGTAAAAAATTTCCGCTGAGCATTGGCATTAAAACTGCAAAGCATGAAATTGTTTTACTTACCGATGCTGATTGTGTTCCAGCAACTGAGTACTGGATCGAAAAAATGCAGGAAGGCTTTACTAACGGAATAGAGATAGTTTTAGGCTACGGAGCATTGCATAAAAAGAAAGGTTTTTTTAATAAATTAGTAAGATGGGAAACGTTACAAACAGCTTTGCAATATCTGTCGTATGCAAGAGCAGGATTGACTTACATGGGTGTCGGAAGAAATTTAAGTTATAAAAAAAGTATTTTCTTCAGGCATAAAGGTTTCTCATCACATAATCATGTTCCTGGTGGCGATGATGATCTCTTTATAAATAAAGCCGCCACTAAAAAAAATACTGCTATCGTGATTGACAAAGATGCATTCACACTCTCAGAGCCTCCTAAATCGTGGAAACAATGGGTAAGGCAGAAAAACAGGCATTACACGACAAGTAAATATTATAAAGCAATTCATAAATTTTTATTGGGTTTATACGCCTTTTCTCATTTTCTCTTTTATCCTTTATTTGTTGCCTCACTATTATTTTATAACTGGCAACTGGCATTAATTGTTTTTGGTATTCGCTTTTTAATACAGGGAATTATTTTATTTAAAGTAACTCAAAAGCTTAATGAGAAAGATTTGTTCCCCATATATCTATTCCTGGATATCTGGATGTTTTTTTATTACCTCATTTTTTCAACCTCAATTTTTAAAAGGCCTCAGAAGGCGTGGAAATAATTTTGTTCCAGATTACGCAGATTTTATTCGTAACAATTAGTGAATTTCGTTGCAAAAAATAGCGGCTGATGGAAATTTTAAAAAAATACTTTGCGGACTTTTCCGATAAGCAGTTCAATCAATTTGCGGCATTAAAAGATTTATATACAGACTGGAATCAAAAGATAAACGTGATTTCAAGAAAAGATATCGATAATTTTTATATGCATCACGTATTACATTCTTTATCCATAGCTACGCAATTTGATTTCCCGGCCGGCTACAATATCCTGGACCTGGGAACCGGCGGCGGTTTCCCAGGAATTCCACTGGCCATTTTTTTTCCGGAAGTCCATTTTCATTTGGTGGATAGTATTAATAAAAAATTAAAAGTAACAGAAGCTGTTGCTGATGCAATAGAATTGAAAAATATAACGGTGCAGCACACACGAACCGAAGACATTCATAATAAAAAGTTTGAGGTAGTAGTATCAAGAGCCGTAGCTCCCTTAAAAGATCTTTGGTTTT
>CBIGQT010000296.1:0-4637 GCA_966191655.1 uncultured Ginsengibacter sp. | reverse complement strand
TTCTGCCATAAAGCCAGGCACACTAAAGGAATGTATAACAGCCACGGATAGCTGGGAAAATACTGCCAATTCCAATTGGCCGGTTACCGAGGGCCCCTCCGTTATAAAACATAATGGTACCTATTATCTTTTTTACACAATTGGCGATATGGGTGCCGGGCAATTCAATAATACAGGAAGAACAAATAATGCGCAAACAAAAGATACGTTGGAAGGAAAAGTTTTAAGATTTAATCTTGAGCCGGATGGAGATGCCGGTTCGCTTGACAAATGGATACCCAATGACAACCCTTATACGGACGCTAACTCAAAAAAGACAGCAGTATGGAGCTGGGGTCACAGGAATGCTCAGGGTTTGGCGTTTGGTTCTAACGGTATATTGTACCAAAGTGAACAACAGGATAAAACTGATGATGAGGTAAATATTATTGATAGCTCAAGAAATTATGGCTGGCCAAAACTATCAGGATATTGTGATGGAAATTATAATGGTTTAAAACTCGCTAATAAAAATGTGATCAGTGAACAAACCCAATGCGCTGCTTTAAATTCAAAGGATCCAATCTATACTTTATTTACAGATATGAACCCCGGCTCTTTAGGAACTGATTATTTAACCTGGCCTACTGTGGCAGCTTCAAGTATTGATGTGTATGAAAAAAATGTTATCCCTAACTGGAATCGTTCTCTATTGGTAACATCACTTAAAGCCGGAAAAGTTTTCAGGCTTCACCTTGATGCGGCAGGAACAAGTGTTCTTGATAGTTCAACAATTCCTGCAATGCGAAACCAGGGCAGATATCGCGATCTTTGTATTGCACCTGATGGAATTAGAATTTACGTCGCTTGTGATATTTCAGGACAAACCAGCGGACCAACCGGCTCTTATAACGGTGGTGGAAGTGCCCCCCCTCACGCAGGCAGGATTCTCGAATTTACTTATACAGGTCCCTTATTAAGTTTAAGTACAGATTCTTTATACACTTATTTAAGAAATACTTCCATAAAAATTTCTCCTAATCCGGCAAGCAGTATTTTAAATGTTTACAGTATAAGAAATGTTAGCAAGCCATTACATTACAAGATTTATGACGCAACAGGAAAATTACTTTTAACCGGCAACAGTAACAATGAAAATTTCCCGATAAATGTTCAAAGACTTACTGCGGGAATATATATTCTTAAATTATACAATGCTTACCAGATTAACATTTCCACAGAAAAATTTGTAATTAAATAATTGTATCCTTAAACAAAAGAATGGAGTTCTATTCACCTTAATTGACCTTATTCCTTTCTTTATTGTATTTTATTAACCGGGTAAGTTTAGACTCATTACCATTTCTTTGTATCAATCGTTCCCAAAATATTTAAGTAGCTGACATACCTGTCAGCAGAAATTTTTCCTTCTTCAATTGCTTGTTTTACCGCACATCCGGGTTCATCAATGTGCATACAGTTATTAAACCTGCATTCATTTACCAAAGCTTTCATTTCAGAAAAATAATGAGACAATTCATTTTTTTCAATATCCATTAATGCAAATTCACGAAGGCCAGGTGTGTCAATAATTTTCCCGCCGTCGGGTAAATCAAACATTTCAGCAAAAGTTGTTGTGTGAATCCCTTTGCCGCTCCAGTCGCTCACATCCTGTGTTTTTAATAAAAGCCCGGGGAAAACAGTATTTATAAAAGAAGATTTTCCTACACCGGAATGGCCACTTAATAATGTTATTTTATTATTTAAGAGATACTCTACTTCGTCTACGCCTGTCCGTTGTGCAAGACTCATCAGTAAAACTTTATACCCGTTTCTTTCATAAATAAACTTCAATTCATCAAATTTTTCCAGTTCCTTTTTTTTATATAAATCATTTTTATTAAAAACAATGATGGCGGAAACATGATATGCTTCTGAAGCCACCAAAAACCTGTCTATAAAGCCCTGCGATGTTTTGGGATCTTTGAGAGTGGTAAATAAAAGGCTTTGATCAAGATTGGATGCGATGATATGATGTTGATGTTTATTGTGTGGTGATTGCCGGGTAATATAATTTTTTCTTTCATGAATACCAGTGATAATTACATCCGCAGCTTCGGTATCTTCTTTATCAACATCAACAATATCGCCTACTGCCACCGGGTTGGTGGAGGTTATATCATCAATTTTAAACTTACCTTTTATCCTGGCATTATAAAACTCTTCATCTTCTCCTTTAACAACATACCAGCTTCCGGTTGATTTATATACAAGAGCTTTCATAAAAAGAAGTTAATTGGTTTATTCCTTGACAAGTTAATTGATAAAATTCGTGAACCTGGTGTAATTAGCGACTGTAATAAATGTGATCAATTAAGGAAATTTTCTAAAGATGGTAAATCTTAAAATTATTTCGAGTAATAATAATGCCATAGCCGCAAAAATAAGTGGATAGAATTTTTCAGTATAACGATGAAGGGTTGTTATTTCCACTTTTGATTTTTCAAGACGATCTATTTCGGCATAAATACTTTGAAGACTTTTATTATCTGTCGCCCTGAAATATTTTCCACCTGTTTGATCAGCAATATTTTTTAAAAGCTTTTCATCAATCGCTACTTTTTCATTTTGCATTACAATGCCTAACGGTGTACTAACCGGCGTAGGCGCATAACCATCCGTTCCTACACCAATTGTATACACTTTTACTTTGAAAGTTTTTGCAATTTCTAATGCCGTTGCCGGGTCAATTAATCCGCCGTTGTTGACTCCATCTGTTAAAAGTATTACCACTTTGCTTTTAGCTTTGCTGTTTCTTAACCTGTCAACACTGGTTGCGAGTCCTGAACCAATAGCCGTACCGTCTTCCAGCAATCCATTTCTTATTTGTTCTATTTGATTTATTAAAACACTATGGTCGGTTGTAAGCGGGCATTGCGTAAAACTTTCGCCTGAAAAAATTACGATACCGATCCGGTCATTTGGCCTCTGGTTAACAAAATCTTCTGCAACTTTTTTTGCTGCTTCCATACGGTTTGGCCTAAAATCCTGTGCTGTCATGCTTCCACTTACATCAATAGATAAAATAATATCTACACCCTCTCCTTCAGATTGTTGCTCTTCAAACTTTACCCGGGGCCTTGCCAATGCAATTATTATACAGCTTATTGCCATCAATCTTAAAATGAAAGGTAAATTTTGAAAAGTATTTTTCCATGAACGGATCTTTGATAATCCCGCCGTAGTGGAAATTTTAACGGCGGCAGTTTGCTTTTTCCCTTTTACAATTTCCCAATAAACTAGTATGGGAACAATAGCAAACAAAATAAAAAAAAGCGGTTGCCCAAATGTTATATTATTGAAATAATCAAATATCACTTGCGTTTTTTGTATTGAGGGTTTGGTTTACCTCGTTTATCATATCTTTTGTTTGTTGAAAGCATTTTTCACTTTCGCTATGAGGCGGAATATATTTTGCAAATTTTACCGCATTACTCATTCGAAGACAATTGGCAAATGCAGCAACCTGTTCTTTACCTAACCCATACTCATTAAGTTCCATCAGCATTTCATCAGATGTGAAATGCATTTTGTAAGTTTTTGTTTTTCTTGAAATATACCTTTTAAAAATATCGGTGAGGCGGGTATAATATTCTTTCACTTCACCATTTTGCAACAATTGTTCTTTATCCAAATCATTTAAAGATTGCATGGCTTCATCGTAAGGAGATAGCCTGGATTTAAATATATCCGGGGCATTTTTTTTCTTAAAAAATTTAATTAAAAAACGTACCCAGAAGAATAACAAAATAAGCACACCAGCTAATATTGCCCACCACCACCAGGCCCAGTCTTTTTTTACTTCTATAATTGATTTTATATCATGAAATGTTGCAGTACTGTCCATAGGAGAAAATGAAACCCGGATCGGGATTGAATCTGTTACCAGGTTAAAAGTCGAATCTCCCTGCAACGTCTGCATGTTTAAAACCAAAGAAGGAATCATTTGCCGTCCGGAATCGAAACTGGTAATTGTTATCTCCTGGCTGAAGTTGATATTCCCATTCGGATAAGAAGAATCTATTTTATTTTCTTTTACCACATGGAAGTGACCAAGGGTATCTGGCATGTCAAACCAGGAAAGCCTGTAAGTATTATCAGGCATTGAGGTTTCAACTTTTAAATGAACCGGCTCTCCGATAAGAATATTATTTTTGTCAACAGAGGTTTTGATGGAAGGCTGCTGGGCTAAAATATTTTTTGAAAATAAAAATGAACCTGCAAGGAATATTATTCTTACTACCGATCTATGATAAACGCTTTTCTTCAATTGCTTTTTTTCGGTTTATTTTCTTCTTAAAAAAAACTGTTGCAGAATTTTTACATAATCTTCATCGGTACGTAAATGCAGCAGGTCAGCTCCTGATTTTTTAAAGATTTGTTTACAACGCTCACTTTGCTTTAAAAAATTATGCTGGTAATTATGCCTCACCATAGCGTCTGAGGTATCCAGCCACTGCGATTTTCCGGTTTCGAGGTCTTCAACTTCCATGAGGCCAACATTCGGAAGTTGCATATCCATTTTGTCATAAATTTTAAGTCCGATTACATCGTGCCTGTTGCTTATAACTCTAAGTGTTTCCTCATATTGCTCATCA
>CBIGQT010000295.1:0-4643 GCA_966191655.1 uncultured Ginsengibacter sp. | reverse complement strand
ACTTGACGCAAATTCACATACCGTAGTCATTGCAAGACTAAAACCAATCTGCATTAAAGTGGCCGTACCCAAATATTTCTAAAACTGATAGGCTTACTTTTATCGCCATGTGCCTGTATTTTTATGGCATAGGGACCATGCACTCCATTTTCATAAGTTGGATGACCTATATAAAGCGTTGGTCCTTTTAATTCAAAATTGTTCTGAACTAACAGACCATTGAAAAATGCTGTTACCCTTGCCGGGCTTTTTAATGAGCCATCATCATTAAAACGTGGCGCTGTCCATACTACATCATAAGTCTGCCATTCGCCTGGCGGCCGATTTGGATTCACTAACGGTGCATTTTGTTTGTAGATACTGCCGGCCTGTCCATTGGTGTACGTCTTATTATTATAGTTGTCCAGGATTTGCATTTCATAACCATCATCACCCTTACCGGTTGAGGCAAGAAACAGTCCGCTGTTGCCACGGCCCTGGTCAGTACCTTCAATATCTTTAGGTTCTTTCCACTCAACATGAATCTGGTAATCCATAAACAATTGTTTCGTCTGAATACTACCTGCCTTTTTATTTACTGTAAGAAGGCCTTTTTTTATGACCCAGTCAGCAGGTTTTGTAGTATCATTCGCTGAAACCCATTGATCCAAATTTTTCCCATCAAATAAAATAATTGCGTCCGAAGGTGCATCACCACAGGATTTGCCCGGAGTAACTACCGGCGGAACGGGCGTATATAATTCAGTGTCTTCGTGTTTCATAGTTTGTTGAGCATTAACTGCGGTAATACCTATTAATAAAAATGCAGGAACAAAAAATACTTTTTTCATGATGGAGAATGATTAACTGTTGGTAATATTATTTATGTGTTTCAATCGTAATTAGATGTCGCAATCTCTTTAATAATTGGAAAGTAACTCTTGTAAATCAACAATCGCTAAATCAATTATTAAGAAAAACTCCTGCATTCTTTCAATTCTTTTTCAGTGTAAGCCATATTATATTGCTTTAAAACATCACCCGGCACTCCATTCCATTGGTTAGGCTGGTTACCCATATAGCCTACATCTTTCCCTCCCATCTCGGTAGTATAAAAACCTGTTGCTGTTAAGTTACGCATCAGGTTAAAAAAGGAAACGCCTTGCTGCATTTCAGGCTTTGCTTTTTTGGGATACGCTATTGCATCAACAATTTGTAATTGCTGCTCCTTTGTGCAATCCGCAAATCCTTTATTATAAAGATGTGCCGTTACCAAATTCAACCAACGTAATCCGCCACGCATCGGTACCTGGTGCTCGGGCATGTCTTTCACAATAAACTCGATAAACGCAGGAACTTTCGCATCTGTTGCGCTTCCGCTGACCTCATCTTTTGGAATAATAATATCAGCAAGAACTGCAATAGTTGCCATTTCTTCCGGTGTAAAAAAAGTATAAGAAGTAACCTCTTTATAATGCGCAGCTTCTTCCTGCATACGATTAATGCCGGAACTATTATCACTACCGTTATCTTTCGCTACAACTTTATTATCTGCTTCTTTTTTATCAGCCAATTTACATGCATCAAGCAACAAGCCTGTTGATACTGTTCCCAGTGCAAGGGCCTTTAAAGATTTTCGTCTATCCATAATAGTTATTTTAATAGAATTTCATTTCCCCCTTTCGGGATTAAGGCTTTAAATCTGATTTTTCTTCAACTGGTCAACAATATATTCTGATGTACGCATTGATAATGCAAGTATCGTCCATGTAATATTTTTATCGCCCTGCGAAACGAACATACCGCCATCTACATTAAATAGATTTTTGCACTCATGAGCCTGCGCCCATTTATTTAAGGGAGATTTTTTAGGATCACTTCCCATTCGAACAGTCCCCGCTTCATGAATTATATTTCCCGGAGCATGCAGGCCATAATTATTCGCCGCGGTATCATCGCCACCCCACGTGATTACAGCGCCCATTGAATGAAGAATTTCTGAAAAGGTTTCCTTCATGTGTTTAGCCTGCTTTATTTCATAATCAGTATACGTTGTATGAAAACGTAAAACAGGTATTCCATATTTATCAACAACATTTGGATCGATTTCACAATAACTATCTTCTCTTGCAACAGCCTCGCCACGGCCAGCCATGCCCACATGGGCACCAAAAAAATAACGATAATCTTCTTTTAATGAAACGCCATATCCGCCGGCTTCTTTTTGCTTTCCTTTAATTTTGTAAGTACCGTTTAAGTTTTCAATTCCCCAGTTAAACCCATACAATGGCATTCCAAAGCCGCCGCCGTATTCAATATGATAACCACGTGGGAAATCAAGTTTTTTATTATCAAGCCACCAGGGTGTATACACATGCATACCACCTACCCCATCTTCATTATATCTTTTACGGTCGAACAATTCAGGAATGATGCCGCCCATATCCGCACCGGTAGAATCATGCAAATATTTTCCAACGACATTACTCGAGTTGGCGAGACCGTTAGGATGTTGCGGTGATTTTGAATTCAATAATAACCTGGCAGATTCACATGCACTCGCAGCAAGAATAACTGTTCTGCCTGTAACCTGGTATTCCTGCATATCCGGTTTATGAACATAAGATACGCCGGTTGCCAATCCTTCTTTGTTTACCATTACTTCACGAACCATTGAATCTGTTATCAAATCAACATTGCCTGTTCTTAATGCAGGAATTACTAAAGCAGATGAAGAAGAAAAGTCTGCATATATTTTACAACTGCGGCCACATTGTGCACAATAAAAACATTCTCCACGATCTTTATTAATTGATTTGGTGAGAATAGACAAACGTGAAGGAATTACCGGAATGCCAATATTTGTTGCAGCTTTTTTAATAAATAATTCATGTAAACGCGGCTTCGGTGGCGGAAGAAAAAAACCGTCGGGATCATCAACCAAACCTTCATTGGTTCCAAACACACCCAATAGCTTATCAATTTTATCATAGTAAGGCTTCACGTCATCATAACTAATTGGCCAGTCATCACCAAGACCATCAATACTTTTACGCTTAAAATCTTTAGGCCCAAAACGAAGTGAAATTCTTCCCCAGTGATTGGTACGGCCTCCCAACATGCGAGCCCGCCACCATTCCCATTTAGTGCCTTCAGCCTGTGTATACGGCTCACCGTCAATTTCCCATCCCCAATAACATCCGTCAAAATCACCGAATGGACGAAACTTAGTGCTGGCGCCTCTTCGCGGAGATTCCCACGGATTCTTTAATTGATTAGAATCTTTAGCAGGATCATACATCGGTCCGGCTTCAATAAGGCAAACTTTTAAACCGGCGTTGGCGAGAACATAAGTAGCCATTCCACCACCTGCACCGGAACCTACAATAATGGCATCATACTTTTTTGGTTGGATCTTAATCTGGAAATTTCCCATAATAATGTATAGCGTTCAGAAGGATAAATTTAAGAGAGCGTGAATGTAAAACTTATGTGATAATTTTTGAAATTTATTTTATTAACGGTATCAAATATTGCATGCATACTCAATAAAAAATCATTGTCTTTTTACAATTTTTTTAGTGAATCTTATTTTATTACCAGTTTCTGCACAACTCTTTTTATCATTATTTATATTTGCAAAATGACTCCGTAGCTCAGTTGGTAGAGCAACAGACTCTTAATCTGTGGGTCCAGAGTTCGAGCCTCTGCGGGGTCACGTGACGGGACATATTCAAGCAATTGGATTCTGTCTCGTTTTTTATTACGCTGATATTCCATCTATAAAATAATATATAATGGAAATAACTGAGTTCAATCAAAAAGTTTGCTAAGTAGCTTTTGTTCAATTTTATTTTCAAAGTGTTGTTAAAACATTTTGCAAAATTTATCGTTTAAAATTATATGAGATCAAATCCGTAAATTCAATTATTAAATCACAAAAGCAAATAACATGAAATCCTTATCCGAAACATGGTTTGCAGAAGGCTATATTGATTTCGAATTAAAAAAGTATACACTACTTGCTTACCTGCAACACGTAAATTCTTATTTCAATCAAAACAAATTGTATCCGCAACTGGCCGATATAATTTTTCATTATAACAATATTGTGGCATTCAGGGAAAACAGGCGTTTTTTGCAGGAACATTTTCCGAAGCAGCTTACCGAAATAAATATAAAAAAGCTGCAACTGGAATATGAAAAAATTATAGAAGATACCGAACTGATGAAAGAATTGGAAGATATTGTTCACTATTCTGCGGAAAAAATAAAAACTACTATTCAAAACGGAACAGAGATATATGAGTTTGTAGAAGCAAAATTAAATATTGAACCGGTAGGTCTTATTCCACTTGATATCAACGAAGGTTACCTGCTGATATGCGACGGGCGATTTAATACCACGGTGGCTTACCAATATCACCTGACGATTTATGAAAAGCATGATGAGCAGTATCGCGGCATTCGAACCGATTTTATAAATCAATTTATACGTTCTGTAAGTAATTCTTCTGAAAATATAAAAGCGGAATTAATCAGAAACCGGCCTGAGTTGCCAAATCCCGCTGTATATAATATAAAAACTTCTTTAGCTTACCCTATGGAAGAAACACTGCTGCCAATTGCAAAAAGAAGCTTTGTGAAATATATCAGCAGCTGAA
>CBIGQT010000294.1:0-4643 GCA_966191655.1 uncultured Ginsengibacter sp. | reverse complement strand
TGATATTACTATTATACAGCCATCAGATGTATATATAACTTTTGTTTCACAAGGCGCGGCTCAAACAAATGCCATTGCTTTTTATACCTATCCCACCGGTCAATCACCCACAAGTGCAAAAGATATAGATACCATAATCTATGTTTTCCCGAGTTCAGGGCATCTTACACCACTACAATCTGGTGATAAAGCAAAAATTGGTGAATTTTATCCTGGCACTTCTATTGGTTTTGTTTTAATGCAAAATGGTTGGGACTCAGTAGCTCATAAACTTAATAATGATGTAGTACATTTTTGTACAAATGATGCCTTAAATCCCGAAGTTGATCCCAACTTAAAAAAACATGCAGTGTTAATAAATTATGCTCCTGAAAAAAAGGTTTTAATTGGTTTTGAGGATCTTGATAGAACGAACTCCCAATGTGATAATGATTTTAATGATGTTGTAATTTATTGTTCTGTTGTTCCGTTCTAATTTACTTCGGTATAATTAATTTTTGCACCAACTGCATTCTTCGTTTGGAACACTTATTTCTTGTTTTTCTACAAAATGCATAGCCTATACTTATAGGCGATCAATAGCATTGTTGATTAATACCCGATCAACATTTTGCCAATATGGTCTTTACAGTAATGGATTGAGCATGCACGGTTTTGTATTAAGTTTCATCGTTACTTTTCCCTGATTTGTCGAAATGATTTATTTGTTTGTTATGCCCGCATTAGATTAGTATTCCAAAACTTTTTCAAATGGAATATGATAATGACCGGCCAATAAAACCTGTTTATAAAATTGAAATATTTTTTTGGATACTTGTTTTTCTTTTTTATCCTCTCATAAATTTCTTTACATTTTTTTACAGGGATATAATATTTTTACCCATCCAGCTTTTAATTAGCCTGCTTCTTTTTCCTTTTTATTTTTTTTATGCAAAAGGCATTATTCCCTGGGTTGCTTTTAAAAAGCGTTATGTATGGTTTGGCCTTTGCATTGTTGGCATTTATATTATTGTCATTGCTTTTATAAGTTTCATTTATTCTTTCGTTCACCTTAATGAAAACCCGGTAGGACATCTGCAGTCTCTAAAAACGTATTTTACTTTCTCTTCGTCTACACTCGTACGTGAGAGTTTATGGATTTTTGTAAATATGACATTTGCAACAAGTATTGCTTTTCTTAAAAAGAGTTTTGATGAAGAAGATATTATAGCATCCCTTGAAAAGGATAACGCAAATTTTAAATTGAAATATTTACGTTCGCAATTAAATCCTCATTTCCTTTTTAACACATTAAACAGCATTTATTCCCTTAGCCTGCAGAAGTCTGATAAGGCGCCTGAAGTGGTTATAAAACTGGCTGACCTGATGCGATACATGATCTATGATTGCGACGAGGAAAAAATTTCCTTAGATAAAGAAATAGAATTCATCAGGAATTATATAGAGATTGAAACGATAAGATACACAGCAGATGTGCGCTTTTCTGTAGAAGGAGAAACTGATGGCATAATGATCGAACCTTTTTTGTTCATATCATTTATTGAAAATGGATTTAAACACGCATTTGATAATTCTTATAAAGATGCGTTTATTTATATTATTATAAAAACCAGCCCCGGGCAAATTGTATTAAATGTGATTAACAATACCAACATCGACCTGGAAACACAGGCAAAAAAAACGCCGGGTACCGGTATCAGGAACAGTAAAAGTTTGCTTGAACTTGTGTATCCTGATTCTTATGCACTCGATATTATACAGACTGATACAGAAGAAAAAAGGAAAAGTGAATTAAGAATTATAAACGCAAAGAAGCGCCTCGAAGCATTGTATCCCGATTCTCATACGCTTGATGTAATTTTAAGTAAGAATGCTTACACAGTTTCATTAATTATAAAAACAAAGGCGGCTTGATCAGATGCATCATAGTTGAAGATGAAATGCTTGCCCAGCAAGTTCTCCAAAGCCATTTACAAAAGTTAAAAAGGCTGGAGCTTGTCGCAATATGTAATAATGCGCTTGAGGCAAAAGATGTTTTAAATAAGCAGGATGTTGACCTGATGTTTCTTGATATTCAATTGCCCGGAATGAACGGATTAAATTTTTTGCGCTCCTTGCTGGAGCCGCCTCTTGTCGTGCTTACAACGGCCTATTCGGAATATGCGGTTGAAAGCTATGAATTTAATATAATAGACTACCTGCTTAAGCCTGTTTCTTTCGAGCGCTTTTGCAAAGCGATCGATAAAATAGTTGATGGCAGGTTATTTACCAGGGAAGTAAAAGAGAAAAACAGCTTACCCGCAGATCACATATTTGTTAAGAGCAACAGTAAGTTTTTTAAAGTGAATTTTTCAGAGATCATCTACATAGAAGGCATGAAAGATTATATTAAAATCCATACAATCGAATATAAACTGGTAACACTTCAAACCATGAGCGAGATGGAGAAAATATTACCGCCTCATCAATTTGTAAGAGTTCACAAATCTTACATTATTGCTGTAGCGTACATTAAAAGTATTTATGGAAACAGCATTGAAATGGAAAATGAAACTATACCTATCGGCCTCAACTATAAAGACAAGGTGACACATCTCATTAATAAAAAAAATTTGTCTTAAGGTTCACATGGTTTCTTCAAAAATATTATCACATACTGCATTTGTTTTTAGCAAGAGATAATGATTGTGCAAAGAAGTTCGCAGGGAAAAAGTACGATAACGCAAATTATTTTTTTTTGCAAATTTTACAATCACATTGGTTACTTCCGGATAATAAATATGATTAATATAAGGAAACAGGTGATGCGCAATATGATAGTTAAAGCAACCAAGAAAATAGCGGGTAAACCAATTATCCCCGCTAACATCATTGGTTGTTGAAAGTTGATGCATAAACCAACTGTCCTGCAGCAAACCATTTTCATCCGGTAAAGGAAATTTGCTTTCAGGAGAAGCATGCGGCGAGAGCAGAACAATCAAAGAACTGATGCTGGCGGTAAACATCATTATTAAAAATGCAGTGAACATCTGGGACCAGGAAATAGCCAGTATAAACTTTGGCAGAAAGAAAATATAAAAAATAAATATAGCTTTAAAAACGAAGAGCTTAATATACTCAGCAAATGGTATAGTATTTAATTTCCATACAATGCTACTCTTTTTAAAAAAGTCTTTAAAATCTCTTACAAAAAGCCAGTTAAATAAATATAGCGGATATAAAACCGGCAAATAAATATGCTGATACTTATGCATTTTTGAATACCTGCCATGTGGAAATACTCTTGCCATCGGGCTTTGTTCGAAATCGCTATCCCATCCCATAATATTGGGATAATTATGGTGAAGCCGTATGTGGCGCACTTTCCATATGTAACTGTTGGCGCCTAAAAAATCAAAAAAATTCACATAAAGTGTATTTATCCATTTATGCTTAAACAATATATTATGCACAGCTTCATGAATGAGATTTAAAAAATTCAGCACAATAAAAAAACCAATAAGAAAATAGCAGCTATAAAGTATATATACATTATTGCCAAATAAAAGGGCCATTATATAAACAGCGATATACATAGCCGGAAATACAATAGCTTTAAGCTTGATAATCCACCAGCGTTTGGCTTCCAAAGTTTTTACTACTTCATTTACTTGTTTCCTGAGTTGAGAAAAAATATCCTGCTCAATCTTAATCTTTGCAAATACAGGTTTTGTAGATATTTCCATAATCTTATGTTTTTAATTACTTACAAAACTTTAATCACCTGTAATTACTAATACATCATAAAATAGTATCGAATACCCTCTAAGACTTCCCACAAAAATTGTGCAGAAATATTTTTTATTATTGTAATATGAAGCTGTACTAGAATGGCCTTAATTCATAAGGATGCTGCTTGTAAAATAATCCGGGATTTCTTCCCGGTTTTAAACAGCCCAATACATATATTTTGAAAACATTTTACAAAAGCAGTATTGATAAGCCGTGCCAAATTTTAAAAACACAATGATGTAATGAGTCTTTCGCTTTCAATTCCGGTTAGTTTTAGGCCATGTAGAATTTGTCACAGGCTCTTGAATTATTTCTTCCCGGTTTTTAGAACCAAAACTGTCCGCTTTTTAAAACCTGACTGTTCATATTCGTACACTTCCTGCTATTAAATTTAACCTTACCTGTTCTTTATCAATACTATAAATCATTGGTATGATGGTTGAAAATATTTAGCATAATCTATAAATGAACCTTTCATTCTTTTCATTTAAAGGATTAAATATTACTAAATGATAAAAAATTATTTCAAAATTGCGTTGAGAAACCTGCAAAGAAATAAAGCATTTTCTTTCATCAACATCTTTGGTTTGGCTATAGGGCTTGCGACCTGTACGTTAATCATGCTGTATATATTCAGCGAAATGGGGTTTGATGAGCATAACAAAGATGCAGATCGCATTTTCAGGATTGCAACCAAAGCAGGGCAATTAGGAAATGTAAAAGACAAACCATGGGCAGCCACTTCAGCACCTATTGCATGGGGCTTAAAAGAAGATATGCCTGAAGTGGAGCGGTCAACAAGGCTTCTTAAATTTCCTAACCTTGACAAGATGATTTTGTCGGACAAGATTCAGACGGAACACGAGGCGATT
>CBIGQT010000293.1:0-4645 GCA_966191655.1 uncultured Ginsengibacter sp. | reverse complement strand
GTATGGTTTCTGCGAATACGCATGCCGTTAGTTCTGTAATTTTTTCAAGGCTTTCTTGAGAATTAAAATTTAAGTGCAAAATATCCGGCAACAACGGGCGAAATGCATTGCGCCAATATTCACTTCCCATAATGCTTAAAGAGCCTTGCGTGCCTCCATGATAACTCTTATTGAAAGCTGCTATTTGTGTTCTGCCTGTAAAACGTTTGGCCAGTTTCATAGCGCCTTCTGTGGCTTCAGTGCCGGACGTTGTAAAGAAAACTGAATTAAGAGATGCCGGTAAATTATCTGTAAGTAATTTTGCATAAGCAGTCTGCGGGGATAATACTAATTCGCCATTTACCATTACATGCAGGTAATCATTAATTTGCTTATTAATTGCCCCGATAACTTTTTTATTGCCATGGCCAACATTACAAACACTTATGCCACCAATAAGATCAATATACTCTTTGCCGTTTACATCATATAACTTGCATCCTTCAGCTTTTATAATTTCGAGCGCTAAGGGTGTGGGAGAAGTTTGGCCGATGTGATTTAAAAATATTTGCCGGTTGTTCATAATATTAAATTGAAAGTTGATTTGCGAATTAATACGAAATTAGTATAGTAATTAAATTAATTTTAGCTGCATGTTTTTGACTTTTAGGTAAGGATACCCAAAGAAATAACTGTACAAGGGAGTGACACCTGCCTGTCCGGCAGGCAGGCAATGAAGATGCCAAAAGAACAACAGCTGGCAAACAAAAAATAAAAATTATGTCTTTCATAATTGAAGTAAAAGGTATTAAGCCAACGTTTGGCAATAATTGCTACATAGCGCCAAATGCTACCATTGCAGGCGATGTGGTAATGGGCGATGATTGCAGTATCTGGTTCAACGCAGTTTTACGCGGCGATGTAAATAGTATCAGAATGGGAAACAAAGTGAACGTACAGGATGGGGCTATTATACACTGTACTTATTTGAAGGCTGCCACTACAATTGGAAATAATGTGAGCATCGGACACAATGCAATCGTACATGGATGCGTTATACATGACAATGTACTTGTGGGCATGGGTGCTATTGTAATGGATCATGCCAAAATAGGCAGCAACAGCATTATTGCCGCCGGAGCTGTGGTACTCGAAAATACTGAAGTAGAGCCAGGATCTATTTATGCAGGCGTTCCAGCTAAGAAAGTAAAAAATATTCCTGAAGAATTGATAAGCGGTGAGATAAACAGGATTGCTGATAACTATGTGATGTATTCGGAATGGTTTAAGGTTTAGCTTTCTTGAATAGTAATATCAAATAATTTGGATTTATTGAAATCTTAACATTGATATTTCAATACAGGAAACAAATTTGTACGTTAATAGAAGTAAGATGAAAAAAATTTTCTTTGTGGCTATTTGTTTGTGGATGTTTTCGGGATGTTCCGTTTTTAAAAAAAATGAAAAATATGGATGTCCTACAAATGGAAAAAATGTTGGTGCAGAAAAAATTTTATCCGGGGATAAAGAAGCGATAAAAGATGCCAAAAAAGCGAAAAAGTTTAAATCATAAAAAAAATATTGCAACCTATTAAATACCAAAACCAATTGTATGTGTTATCATTTAAAAACAAATTTCGGTGGAACAGAAGCGGTCATAGACGATAATTGCGGGGTATCGAAGTTTTACTCAATTGCAGATATATTAACTGACGGATTAAAAGTAAAATTTATAAACCAGGTTGATGATGCTGATACATTAGATTGGGATTTCAAGTATAAGAAGCATTTTCTTACACTTCATTACAATATTTTTAATGGCGTTTCTATATTACCACATAATACAAAAGGTATCGCTAAGGAAAATAAAGCTGTAATTGAAGTTGCCAGGTTTTTGGAACGAAATGCTTATTAAGCCCCATGCCCCGCCTGTGGCAAAGGAGCTTGGTTCAATTTCAAATTTATTATTTGTAGATAATTTGTAAGGAAAGTATTTCGCTTTCCTTTTGCTTTTGTAAATGCATTTTCATAAAGTTGCCATATCAATTACAAAACGATAGCGGACATCTCCTTTCAACATTCTTTCATAACTTTCATTGATGTCTTTAATATCAATTACTTCCACATCAGAAGTTATATTGTGCTCAGCGCAATAGTCAAGCATTTCCTGTGTTTCAGGAATACCTCCAATCAATGAACCGGTTATACTTCTTCTTTGAAAGATAAGGTTGAAAGCTGGCACCACTGCAGGTTCTGATGGCGCACCCACACAAACCATTACGCCGTTTGTGTTAAGCATAGTTAAATAAGTATTATAATCATGAGGTGCAGAAACAGTGTCTAATATAAAATCAAAATAATTAGCAGCGGCCTTCATCTTTTCTTTATCACTTGTTAAGAGAAATTCATGCGCCCCCAATCTTTTCGCATCCTCTTTTTTTGATGGTGTATGGCTAAGCATAGTAACTTCTGCTCCCATTGATACTGCAAGTTTTACACCCATGTGGCCTAAACCTCCAAGTCCAAGAACACCAACTTTATCTCCCTTTCCAACTTTCCAATACCTTAGAGGAGAATAAGTAGTAATGCCTGCGCAAAGCAACGGCGCAATACCCTCCGCAGGTAGTTTATCAGAAACTTTTAAAACAAAATCTTCTGTTACTACAATTTGTTTGCTGTAACCGCCATAAGTAACTCCGCTCCCATCTCTTTCCTGTCCATTGTAAGTTCCTATCATTCCACCAGAACAATATTGTTCCAATCCTTCTTTACAGTTGTCACACTCACGGCAACTATCTACCAGGCAGCCAACGCCTACAAGATCGCCAACTTTATATTTCTTTACATGGTCACCAACTTTTGTAACACGTCCAACAATTTCGTGGCCTGGCACAACAGGGTATATCGTGCCGCCCCATTCGTTACGGGCTGTATGTAAGTCGCTATGGCAAACGCCACAATACAAAATATCTATCTGAACATCGTGAGGCTTGGGTTCTCTCCTTTCTAAACTCCATGGCTCAATTGGTGTTGTGGCACTTTTGGCGGCATAAGCTTTTGTTGCTGACATATTTATTTTTTAGAATAACAAATTTAATCCTTAAAAAGTTTTATAGTTACCATTTTACTAAATAAAAAACTCCGGCCTGGACCGGAGTTGAAATAAGTTGTGTTGGAATTTATTTTTTTACATTCAATGTAATAGCCTTAGATAATTGGCTTCCGTAAGAACGATGAATACCATCTGCCAATTGCAAAGCTAACCTATGTTTACCCGGAGATAAAGTAATGGTTGCTTCTTTTTGCGCATTGCCAAAATGAAGGTGGGTACTGTCTTTGGGCACCACAATTCCGGATGCCGTAGAATCACCATCGTCTATTATTAAATGAAAATGCCCCGAATTGGGCTTAATGCTTCCTGAAGAATCAATAGAAATACCTGTTGCTCCCATTTCTACTTTCAGAGGAGATGAAACCGTTTCTCCGTCTTTAAGATTTTTGAAAAAGACTTTGGCTCCGGAAGGAACCGCAGGAAGCGCATCAAGAGTTGTCGTATTCATTGCCGTATGAGAGGTATCTGTTTGCATAGCAGCCGTATCTTTCTGCACACTGGTTGAATCTGAACCAGAGCTTTCACTACCTGTTCCTGAGTTACAGGATATTACTCCCATTAAAAGTATTGCAGGAATACCAAGAATTTTTTTCATTGTATTATATTTTAAGGTTGATTTATTATTATTCAAATATCATGCAAATTAAATATCATGCAAATTGACGAATATTATGTCATAAGAAAATAAAAATCTTATCAGGAAAAACTAAGGCAGAGTAAATTATTTTTCGAACGCGAAAGTATTTAAATCATATTTTATAACCATAAATATTTACGTATACCCCTTATCGTTATAATATTTAACTGTACGATGCGCAAAGATAGTTTTATACTTTTTTTACATTGGAGTGAAACTTTTTAAGATTGCTATTGCATCATGATAATATTCTTTAGAATAATTTAGCCAGATATAAAAACTAAGATCCGGGTCATCAGGATTTACAATAAGCATGATAGTAGCGGGAAGGCCACTGCTGCTGGTTCCATCAATAGCGCAACCCCAGAAACCATTAATGCTTTCAAGATAAATGGGCTGCGCATTGCCGGCAGAATTTACCGAGCTGTAAGAAAGTTTTAGGTCGGTTGCCCAATTAATCACAGCATTTTTCATACCATCATAAGTAAGATTTTCTCTTTTATGGGGATAGATATCCAGGAACATTGCACTATTTCCGGCTTCGTACACAGTTTCATCATTTTTCTGTACTGCAAGATTACTGGGAGCTTTAAATTTTATTTTGTAATAATCCCACGTCCATTGTTTTAAGGTTTGTGCATTAGCGGCTATGCCAATAATAAGCAAGAAAATAGTTGGGAAAAATTTGTTTGTCATATAAAAAATTTATGGTGTTGCCTGTACGCGGTTCCCAAATTGTTTCCATACAGAAAAAATTATTTGGGTAAAGAACCAGTTCTCTCGAAAACTCAATAAACACAAAAAGTAAAAGATATTTTCCAGGTTGATAACACTATTTTTCTCTATATGAGATTGGATTACAAAGATGAATGATTCTAACTTGTTCGTTAGAGAGGAGCTATAAAGTGGAATTCATA
>CBIGQT010000292.1:0-4647 GCA_966191655.1 uncultured Ginsengibacter sp. | reverse complement strand
ACCGAAATTCCATATCCATCATCCCAAACAAAAACCGCAAGCGGTACCTGCATTACACCTGCTGCATTCATTACTTCCCAAAAATGTCCTTCAGAAGTGGAGGCGTCTCCAATAGTGCAAAAACAAATTTCATTGCCATTATCACTTAAATCCTCCATCTTATTCAATACCTTATCTTCTCTGAAAAGTTTTGATGCCAAGGCCAGTCCGACGGCCCTTGGCATTTGCCCCCCGGTAGGGGCGATATCCGAAGAAATATTTTTTAAACGTGAAAGTGGCAGCCAATCGCCATTTTCATCAACAAATTTTGTAGCAAAATGCGAATTCATTTGGCGGCCTGCGCTAAAAGGGTCATTATTTATATCAGGATCAGCATACAGCTGTGAAAAAAATTGTTCGATTGTGGAAAGACCGCTCGCAAACATAAATGTCTGATCACGATAATAACCTGCTCTAAAATCGCCCGGCATAAAAAACTTAGCCATGGCAACCTGTGCTACTTCTTTACCACCTCCAAAAATTCCAAATTTTGCTTTTCCGGTGAGCACTTCTTTTCTGCCTAATATACTGGCTTCCCGGCTTTCGCATACAATGCGATAGTCTTTTAAAACTTCTTCTTTAAATTTATCAAAAGATAGATTTTGAAGAAGGACGTCATCGGTAAGTAAATTTGTTTCCATATTAACAAAAATATTAATTATGATTGATGATTGTTAAAAATGTGATAACCCATTCACAATTTGCAACCTTTTCATGCGTTTTATTATCTTTGAGAGCAGAATAAATAAATTAAATGAAAAAAATATTTACTTTTCTTTTCGTCCTTACCATAACTTTTGCGACCTATGCTCAAACCAGTGTTTCCGGCATCTCAAAAAGCAAATTAAAAAAGTCACAGGAAGTTACTAATAAATCTACAACAAATAGCACTGAAAGTTCAGTTGCTGCCGCCGATTCAACAAAACCTGCAAAGGAATCACTTGTACTTAAAGAAACTGAATTCGATTTTGGTAAAATTCCGCAGGGTAAACCAGTAACCCATGTCTTTGAATTTGTAAATACGGGAACAACGCCATTTTCACTTGATAATGTACAGGCAAGTTGTGGGTGTACCACACAGGTATGGAATAAAGATGTTGTGGCTCCCGGAGAGTATGCAAAAATAACTGTTGGCTATAATGCTCAAAATGAGGGCGAATTTGCCAAACCGGTTACGATAACCTATAATGGAAACCAGACAAAACAAATTACCATTAAAGGTGATGTTTGGAAAACGCCTGTTACCTCAGCGCCTGAAAATACTTCAATAAGTTCTCTTAAAAACGAATAATAAAAATCAAATTAAAAAAGCATCATGAAAAAATTACTATTAGCAGTTCTTGCTTTATCCTCTTCAACTTTGTTTGCTCAAAAGAAGGCTGATGACATTGCAAAACTAAATGTCGAAACTTATGACCTCGGTAAAGTAAAACAAAATGTACCAGCAACTGCAACATTCGTTGTTACAAACATTGGTAAAGAAGATCTGATAATCGCCCAGGCTAATCCTACCTGCGGTTGCACTATTTCAGATTATACCAAATCTCCTATTGCCCCTGGAAAAACAGGCGTGATACATGCTACTTACAATGCTGCTAACCTGGGACATATCGATAAAACACTTACAGTAAAATTTGATGGCGCTGACGATATTAAATTTATCAAGCTTACCGGTGAAGTACTTGATTCTACAGCTTATGCAAAAGCTGCTTCGGATGGGGAAACCAAAAAACCAGAAGCAAATGCGTCAATGTCAACTTCTAAAAAGGAAAAGAAAGAAAAGAAGGCAGCTTCACCAGCAATGACTTCCACCTCAAAATCTTAGAAATATTTTTTAAAATAAACAAACCCTTGCAATGCAGGGGTTTTTTATTTTAACATAAATGAGAAGGAATGTTTACCAAATATTAATTTATAATTTTAGGTTACAAATAATTACCTTCTAAATTGAATCGTTGTAATATATTTTCTTAATAGACACTTAATGAACAACCGGAGACAATTTCTACAAACAGCAGGTATTCTTGCTTCAGGAATTTTCTTAAAAGAATCTGGGCTATTTGCATTTGGTAAAACTTCTTTTGAAAGTAAAAGGCCAATTTTATCAGAACGAAAATTTACAAGCAAAGCTGTAGAAGATGTTATTTCAAATTTAAAAAAACAAATCGCCGATCCTGAATTGGCCTGGCTATTCGAAAATTGTTTCCCTAATACTCTTGATACAACCGTTGATTTCGAAATAATTGACGGCAAGCCCGATACTTATGTAATTACCGGGGACATCGATGCAATGTGGCTTCGGGACAGCACTGCACAGGTATGGCCTTATTTGCCATTAATAAAAAATGATGCGCATCTTCAGCAATTAATAAAAGGTGTTATAAACAGGCAGGTAAAATGTATTCATCTTGACAGGTATGCCAATGCATTTTATAAAGATGAAAATAAAATAAGTGAATGGAAAAGCGATATAACAGAAATGAAGCCTGGCATGCATGAACGGAAATGGGAAATAGATTCCTTGTGCTACCCGATACGCCTTGCACATCAATACTGGAAACTTAAAGGAGATACAACTCCATTCGATGCTGATTGGCAGCAATCAATTGGATTAATTGTGAAAACTTTTAAAGAGCAGCAAAGAAAAGATGGTCAAGGTCCTTATTCTTTTGAACGGACCACTGCGTGGGCAACAGATGGGGTACCGTTAGGCGGATATGGATACCCGGTAAAACCTGTCGGATTAATTTGTTCCATGTTCAGGCCAAGTGATGATGCAACAATTTTTCCTTTTTTAATTCCTTCTAATTTCTTTGCTGTGACTTCATTAAAGAATGCAGCAGAAATGGTGCAATCGATTAGAGATAATAATACACTTGCGAATGAATGTTTACAGCTTGCCAATGAAGTTGAAAAAGCTTTACAACAATATGCAATTATCAACCATGACAAGTTTGGGAAAATATATGCATATGAAATAAACGGTTTTGGCAGCTTCAACTTAATGGATGATGCTAATGTGCCGAGTTTATTATCATTACCTTATTTGAATACTGTAAAAGAAAATGATCCTGTTTATGTCAACACAAGGAAATTTGTTCTTTCAGAAAATAATCCATTTTTCTTTAAAGGAACCGCAGGTGAAGGAATTGGTGGCCCTCATGCGGGAATGGATATGATATGGCCATTAAGTATAATCATGCGTGGCTTAACAAGTAATAATGAAGCAGAAATAAAAAAATGTTTGAGCATGCTTAAAAATTCCAATGCAGGAACAGGCTTCATGCATGAATCTTTCAATAAAAATGATGTAAACAATTTTACCCGTAAATGGTTTGCGTGGGCGAATACACTTTTTGGCGAGTTAATAATTAAAACATGTGATTTGTATCTGGGGATGATGCAATCAGGTTTTAGTTGACAAAAATTTTTTTTAAAATTTATACATTTTTAATTTCAGTTAAAAGATCTTGTAACACCTTTTTTGCATCCCCAAAAAGCATGGATGTTTTCTTGTGAAAAAACAATTCATTTTCAATGCCTGCGTATCCCGGTTTCATACTTCTTTTGTTTACGATCACATTTTTTGCAAGTTCTACTTCAAGTATAGGCATTCCATAAATCGGAGACGTAGGATCATTTTTTGCAGCAGGATTTACCACATCATTGGCCCCCAGGATTAATACCACATCAGTAGTTTTAAACTCTTCGTTGGCATCTTCCATCTCCAGTAATTTATCATAGCTCACATCAGCTTCTGCTAATAAAACATTCATATGCCCCGGCATACGGCCTGCAACAGGATGAATAGCGTATCTAACTTCAACACCTTTTTCTTCTAATACTTTTTCAAGCTCATGACAGGCATGCTGCGCCTGGGCAACCGCTAATCCATAGCCCGGCACTATCATTACTTTTTTAGCATAGGTCATTAACATTGCCGTATCACTCAAAGAAATTTCTTTATAACTACCTTGCGTAGCCGAAGAAACAGCAATATTTTTTTGGACTCCAAATGATCCGATCAAAACATTTTTCAGGCTCCTGTTCATTGCGCGACACATCAATATGGTAAGTAATGTTCCCGCTGCACCAACCAAAATACCACCGGTAAGCATTGCTTTATTGTTATATAAAAAACCGCCGCAAGCGGCTGCGACTCCGGTAAAAGAATTGAGCAAAGAAATAACCACAGGCATATCCGCACCACCTATGGGGAGTACAAAAAATACTCCGTATAATAATGCCAAAGCAACAGTAATAAAAAAAAAGATGTTTGCATTCTGCACATTAGCCTGGTAAGTAAAAATAGCCGCCAGAAAAACTAACCCAAGAATAATAAGATTAATAAGATGCTGGCCTTTAAAAGAAAAGTCCTTAATTTTCCCACTTAATTTTCCCCATGCAATTATGCTACCTGCAAAAGAAATGCTACCAATAATTGTTCCTGCGATGATGGCAAGATAATGTCCGACAGGAATAACGTCAGAGAAAAAAGTACTGTCTAGATTTTTATTTGCCCGGAATAGATAATCAAATTCTACAATAGAGATCAATGCGGCACATGCTCCACCCATTCCATTGAAAAATTTTTTTAATTCTGTTATT
>CBIGQT010000291.1:0-4653 GCA_966191655.1 uncultured Ginsengibacter sp. | reverse complement strand
AAGAAGCCGTAACAGCCACTTAAAATCAAGCGAATATTAAGACGTTAAAAAATATCCTGACATAACTATTACAACAACAAAAATTGATAAAACCAATAAAACTGAATCAGGATTTTATTATTTTACAGGCATACTTTCTATGCATGGAATTACAAAACCAGTTTCATTTCCTTTCCATATTGAAAAAGTAAATGATGATTATTTATTTACCGGTGATTTTGATATTAATCGCCTTGATTATGGGGTAGGAAGCAGCAGCGCTGTTTTAAGTAATACAGTACATGTATCTTTATCAGTGTTGGCAAAAAAGAGCTAATGCCGTTATATGGGTCTTGTAAAAGTTTTTTTCTGGGGTATGATGGTGAGTTTTCTCGGCTCACTTCCTTTGGGCACACTTAATGTTGCTGCTATGCAAATAAGTGTGCAGGAAAACATACAAAATGCAATTTATTTTTCTTTGGGTTCGCTGTTAACTGAAATGATTTATGTGCGCATTTCGTTGGTAGGAATAAATTGGATTCGCAAACAAAAAGTGATTTTTAAATGGATGCAATGGATTGCCCTTGCAATAGTAGTTGCATTAGCGACAGGAAGTTTTATTGCTGCTACTCATGCACACCATGCAAAAAATGTAATGCTCAATAATAATATGAACCGGTTTGTGTTGGGTTTGTTATTAAGCGCTATCAGCCCTATGCAAATTCCATTTTGGTTTGGATGGAGCACCGTTTTATTTTCAAAAAATATTCTGCAGCCCAAAAAATCATTTTATAACCTTTATATAGTAGGTATCGGGCTTGGAACTTTAGCGGGCAATTGTGTTTTTATTTTTGGGGGAAAATATATTGTGGAAAAGCTCAATACAAATCAAAGCATTTTAAATTGGGTTATTGGTGGAATATTTGCAGTAACTGCCATCATTATGTTTATACGAATCCTGTTGCACAAAGATGCTGTTCAAAAACTTGATACAATGAAAGAGGTAAAAACCAATTAGATCTGGGCATCTTTTATTAAACATTATTACTTCTTTGAACGACACAGAAATCAGCATTAAAATAACTACTTGTTCAAAAAAAGTAGTTTTGAAATGTTACCACAACATTTTTAAATTGCATGCATGCGAAAGTTTGAAGATACTTACCGCCATAAAGGGTTAAGAAAAAAACTAATTGATACTATTAAAGAAAAGGGAATAACCGATGAGCGTGTACTCGACGCTATCATGAATATTCCCAGACATTTTTTTTTGGATACTGCCCTTGATCGCATTGCTTATGAAGACAGGGCATTTCCCATCCAGGAAGGCCAAACGATTTCACAGCCATACACCGTTGCGTATCAAACACAACTTCTGGATGTGGAGCCTCACGATAAAATATTGGAGATAGGTACCGGAAGCGCTTACCAGGCTTCAGTTTTAGCTGAAATGGGCGCTAATGTTTTTACAATTGAAAGGCAAAAAAAATTATTCGAGTTAAACAGGGATTTTATTTTCAGGAAGAAATACCCCAGCATAAAATTTTTTTATGGAGATGGTTTTGAAGGATTACCAACCTATGCACCTTTCGATAAAATTCTCATCACTGCTGCAGCACCTTTTATTCCCCCAAAATTAATTGAACAACTAAAGCCGGAAGGTAAAATGGTATTACCTCTTAATGATGAAGGACTACAAAAAATGATGCGCATTACAAAAAATGAAGATGGCAGTTATGAAGAAGAAACCTTTTCAAATTTTTCTTTTGTACCTATGTTGAAAGGGAAAAATTAAAAGCTAAGAATTAGGGTGAAACAGGATAACTCATAACTTTTCAACTATTCCTGCTGCTTTCCCGGCGATATTATCCCAGTAAAAATTATTAAAGAATTCATTAGTTATTGTTTTATGAACTTGAATTGCCTGTTCCATTTTATCTGAAAATGCCTGCCAGTCCTCGTTTTCGCATAATAATAATTTTCCGTTGCAAATATTTGCGTCTACGCCAATAGCACCGTTAAGGGTTGACACTACATTCATATTATAGCCAAGCGATTCCACCAACTTTGTCTTTATTCCTCCTCCGTCTGTTACCGGGTTTATGAAAATATCTGCTCCTTTAAAATAGGTGGTAATGTCATCAACAAATCCCGCATAAATAATATTTGAATCTTTGTATTTATTTAGTTCCTCCATTTCAACAGGAAGGTTTTTGCCACAAATAATTATTTTGTAGGTAATATTTTTTTTAATAAACACCACGTTAATTTTCTCAACGATATTTTTTACCGCTTCAAGATTAGGATGATAGTCCAATGCACCGTTAAAAAGAAACAAGACGGTATTTTCTGCCAAAGAATATTTTTTTAATAATTCATTTTTTGCTTCAAATCGTTCAGCCATTGACGGCGCTTCATTCCATGAAATACCAAAAGTTATTACCGCAGTTTTACCTGGATTTATTTTATAGATATCCGTAAAATATTGCCTGTCATTTTCTGTAATACAAAAAGTGAAGTCAGCATTGTTATGAATATATTTTTCGTAATGCCATAAGATTTTCCACCACCATCGCCCTGTTGTTTTAAATCTTTCGGCCTCAATATTATGAGAATGAACAATCAGTTTTATTTTACAAAAACGCTTTAGTAAAAGACCGAGCCAGCCATAATAAGGATGTTCAATTATAACATGTGAAATATTATTTTGCCGGATAATTTTTTTTAATAAGCCGAAATAAAAAATATTGATATACCGAAGTTTACTGTTGCTAAGTTTATTAAAAACAGGATAAGGTGCAGCAGTTGGATCATTAGCCTTAACTGTTACACAATACAAAGTGTGATGCTGTGAAAAGTATTCATTAAAATTGGCGATACCTTTCTGGCCCCCGAATTTTGCAGGAAATATTTTATAAGAAACAATACTAAGCACATTTGCCATGGAGAAAAACTTTAATTCAACAAATTAATATTATTTTGTTGATAGTATTTTCAAACATTATTTCAATGAAAGTAGTTTCTTTTTTTTCAAGATTTGCCATAATCTGTAACATTGCTTTTTTGCTTTTTATTTTTCTTGGAAAACTGGAGGCCCGTAAACCTGTAACCGGAAGAAAAGATACTGTTGTGGCGGTTTCTTATGTGAAGGATGTTATCATCACACTTGGTGACGGCGCACTAATAATAAATAGGATTATGTGTGCTGTTTAGGGTATTTTTTTTGTTGCCTGTAAAGAAAGAATGATTTCAATATGGCTTGCAATGGTGAATTGCTTATTTTTAATTTTACAATTTTTATATTTTTTTTACAGATAAGCAATCACGATGATCAGTAAAATTTTAAATGACAGACCTACCAAATTATTTGTAATTTTTTCGACTTTCTTTGTGGCAAATGCTTTGATAGCGGAAGCAATTGGTACAAAACTATTTTCGCTGGAAGGCTTGCTGGGACTCAAACCGGCCAATTTCACATTATTTGGCCAAAGCGGACTTGCGTTTACGCTTACCTGTGGTGTCATCTTGTGGCCGCTCGAATTTGTAATAACGGATATTATTAATGAGTTTTATGGACCACGTGCCGTAAGAAGAATTTCTGTTACTGCAGTTGCACTGATTGCTTATGCATTTTTAATGTACTTTCTTGCGATTTATTTGCCACCGGCCAAAGTATGGCTTGATAGCAGTCATCAGCAGGGAGTGGAAAATATTCAGACATCTTTCACTGCGATCTTCGGCCAAAATATGCGTATCATTATTGGCAGCATCGTTGCATTTCTTGTGAGCCAGGTAGTTGATGTTACTGTATTTCACAAAATAAAAAAAGTTACGGGAAATAAACATTTATGGCTGCGTGCCACAGGTTCTACATTGGTATCCCAACTGGTAGACAGTTACATTGTATTGTTCATCGCCTTTAGCGGCATTTTCACCTGGCAACTTATTCTTGCAGTAGGCATAATGAACTATTGCTATAAATTTTTTATGGCAATTATTTTAACGCCGGTTATTTATTTTGTTGAAGGAAGAATTGAAAAATATGTAGGTCATGAAACCGCCCATAAAATGAAGCAAGCGGCAATGGGCGCCGGTAAAGAGTTTGAGAATATTCCTACCGCGGGCTAAGCTGATAATTTTCTTTAACCATAGCAGCAACTATTTTATCAATCGGTAGGGTAACACTCTCTGCAGAAAAATTATTCCAATCAATAAAACGGAACGTTTCAATTTCATTTGTTTCGTTATATATCTTCAATTGGTCTTCATCAAAATTAAATTCTTTTGTTCTTAACGGAGCGGTAATTGGTTCAAGCGCTTTGGCGAAATAGTAGATCGAAATTATTTGATGCTCCGGATTAAAAGCGCTCATTTGAAAATAATCGGTGGTATAAATATGATCTTCTATTTGCACAGCCAAATTCATCTCTTCTTTGAATTCTCTTTTAAGACAATCTCTTGTTCCTTCACCTAACTTAAGGCCGCCACCGGGAAATTTTGTATAATAGTTGCCTCTTATAAATTCTTCACTTACGTTCACCTGTTTTTTTTTATTTTTCAAATTCGAGGATACCTGGCTTGGCAGGAAATTATTGTCGCTACACGTGTAATTTGTTGTTTTCACTATTGAATTTGCGGGTGTAATTTTATCGTATGTGGTTTTAGTCGTATTAA
>CBIGQT010000290.1:0-4661 GCA_966191655.1 uncultured Ginsengibacter sp. | reverse complement strand
TGTGCTTTTTATTGTAAGCCAGAGCACCGCTTCCGCAAGTGAATTATTGATTAATAATTTAAAACCATACATGACAGTTAAGCTGGTTGGCCCTGAGCCTACCGATGGCAAACCAGTTGGATTTTTTCCTATTTCAGCTGGAGACTGGTATGTATTTCCTGTTTCATTCAGATCAACTAACGCTTCTAATTATGGTGGTTATTTTGATGGGTTTGCTCCTGATGCTGTTACAGATGATGGACTTGATAAAAACTGGGGAGACACTTCAGAAGCCTGTCTTGCCAAATCAATTAAGTACATAACCACCGGGACCTTTATACCGCAGGCACAGGAAGTTTATAAAGAAGACCCTGTTGTAATATCGGCCAATAAAACTTTAGATAAAACATCTTTTAAAGGAATGGTAGATGCAAGAAGAATGAGATAATTGATTACCCTTTATATTTTTTATTCCTTTTTAATTGTATTGAACAGCCAGCATTTATTTATGCACACTTAAGCAGCGGGAAAAGCCTGGTGGTATAAAAGAAAGTAAAGCAGTTGAATTAGTAAAAGAAATAAATAGTAACTAGTAAAATTTATTTGCAAATAAAATATCCAAATTTCTTGCACCAATAAATTCTTTGGTGTAATTTTTACCTTGTCCTGCTCTTTCTTATCCAGGCGTTTTATTAAATAACCTAAATTTTTTAAAATGATTCTCCCCAAATATTTCCGTCACACGATCATTATTTTAATAACAGTTGCAGGTTCATGGTCTTTTGACTCCTGCACTACTACGCGTATCGTTACCAAATACGATTCTGATACGTTTGCCAATAATCCTTTAAATAAAAAAACAACCTGGTCTTATGCCTGGGGGCTGATACAACCAAAGGATATAGACCCAAAGTGCGACACGAGGTTCAACCATTTGAATATGGTAACGGTAAAAACTAACCTTGGCTTTGCTCTTATAACAATAGGAACGCTGGGCATAGTAATGCCGCAAAGAGTGGAATGGGCTTGCGCTCCTTACAGCCCCGCAACAGATTCTTTAGGTCATAATTAAAAAATAAAAGATGGCAACTCTAACTAATTTACCCGACGGTATAAGCGCTCTGCCCATTACAACGTGGGAAAACGGGCATGAAAATTTTGTACATACTTATAAAAAAAATTCATCTTTCAAGCTGAGTATTCCCTCATCAAAATCATCTAACCCATACCGTGATACCACAAAGAATTTTCAATGGCTCACGCAATATGCTATTGATAACAATATTCAATTGCGGGCACTGGGAAATGGATGGTCTTTTTCTGAAGTAGCCGTTTGTGAAGGTGGCCTTGTGGATACAAAAGCTTTACGCCTTTCATTCAACCTTAAAAATTCCTTTGTGGCCCCTGAATATTTGCAAAGCGGAAAAACTGCAGGAGATCTTTTTTTTACGGAATGTGGCATGAGTGTACTTGATGCAGACGAAAAATTAGAACAGGATTCTAACCCAAAAAGATCATTGAAAGCTTCCGGTGCCAGTAACGGTCAAACCATTGCCGGCTGTACTTCAACGGGCACACACGGTTCTGCATTTAATGTAGGCGCAGTGCATGATTCCATTGTAGGATTGCATATAGTTACAGGCCCTGACACCCATGTATGGCTTGAAAAAAAATCCAATCCTGTAGCATCAGATGATTTTATTAACTGGCTCGGTGCTGAACCAATCAAAGATGACGACATGTTTAATGCTGCCGTTGTAAGCTTTGGAAGCTTTGGATTTATTCATGGCATTTTAATAGAAACCGAACCAATTTTTTTATTAGAACAATATAGAACGGGCAATATTATTTATAATGATGATTTGAAAAAAGCAATAAATCATCTCGATTTCTCTTGTATTCTTGACGAACTGCCTGCTCCGCCGGTCGCCCCGGATAAAGAAATGTATCATTTTGAGATATTGGTAAACCTGCAAATGTTTGAGCCGGACAATCCTCAAAAAGGAGTGTACTTTAAAACGATGTACAAGACTCCTTACCATGACGACTACACGAAAATTACCACGGATGACAAAGGTTTCACTTACGGCGATGACCTCCTTGGAGTAGTAGAAAAAGTTCTTGATACAATCGGCTCTGATCTATCTTCATTGTTGATACCGGGCATCGTAAATAAATTATTCCCTCTTGCATTTACAGCCAATGTAAGCATGACGGGAACAATTGGCGAAACCTTTAGTAATACAAAGTTTAGGGGGAAAGCTGCCAGCGCCGCCATAGGTGTTCATACAACTAACGCCAGCACTGTATTAGAAGAAATTGTTGCTATTAATAAAGTAACCCCCTTTGCAGGAGCACTTGCCCTGCGGTACGTAAAAGGTACAGAGGCATTACTGGGATTCACTCATTTTGACAAAACATGCGTTATGGAATTAGATGGAGTTGATTCACAATTATCAAGGACGTTTATCCAAAAAGTTTGGGCTAGACTTGATGAACTATCCATACCATTTACCATGCATTGGGGCAAATTTAATTTTGGTCTTACCCCCGAATTATTGAATAAAATGTACGGTGATAATCTGACGAAATGGAAGGCATGCAGAAATTCTCTATTATCTGATGCGGCAAAAAAAGTATTTACCAATAACTTTATGGTGCAATGTGGCTTGAATATCTAAAGCCTGTTTTTTAGTTTCATAATTCTTCCTACACAAAAAGAAATAATAGCGAATATGCCTGACTGTTATAAGCCATTTTTATTCAGCATAAATATAATAAGTACAAACATTCTTCTTACTTTTAATTTATTACCGTTATATAAAATAAATACAAAATGCCTGGTATGAAGAAAATTCTAAAGCCTTGCCTTCTTTTGGCAATTCTAACGGCTCTGGTATCACAGATTCAGTCCCAAAGCAATGCAGAAAATAATTATCATCCCTGGTGGAAAGGAGGATATCCTGCATGGCAACCAAAAAATCCCAAGGCAAAACTGATGTCTTTGATTACGGTTAAAGGAAACAAATTTGTAAATGCCAGTAACGATACAGTATTATTTCGTGGTGTTTCTATAGCCGACCCCGATAAAATTGATCACGAGGGCCACTGGAACAAAATGCTTTTTGAAAAGGCGAAAGAAATGGGCGTAATGTTGGTTCGCATTCCGGTGCATCCTGTAGCCTGGAGAGAACGAACTCCCGTAAAATATATAACATTATTAGATTCTGCCATTAGCTGGTGTACCGATCTTGGTGTGTATGTTGATATTGACTGGCATTCTATCGGCAATTTAGAGATGGAGCTTTTCCAAAACCCAATGTATAATACTACCCGTAAAGAAACTTATGAATTCTGGCAGGCAATTTCAAGGCATTTTACCGGCAACAATACAGTTGCCTTTTATGAACTTTTTAATGAACCGACTACCTATCGCGGTCAGCTTGGCAATATTAGCTGGACAGATTGGAAAAAAATAAATGAAACTATCATTCAGTTGATAAGAGCCTTTGATACTGAAACAATACCGCTGGTAGCAGGTTTTGACTGGGCGTATGATCTCACGCCTTTGCGTGAAGAACCCATCAATGCTGTCGGCATTGGTTATGTAACACATCCCTATCCGAATAAACGCTCTCAACCCTGGGAACCTAAGTGGGAAGAAGATTTTGGTTTTGCTGCAAAGCATTACCCGATGATCGCAACAGAAATCGGTTTCAATATACGCAATGGCGATCCTAAAGACGGCGCAGAAAATTATGGATCACGCATTACAACATATCTTGAAAGCAATGGCATTAGCTGGGTTGCATGGGACTTTGACCCTGAGTGGGGACCACAATTATTAGGATCATGGAATTTTGACCTGACGGGCAGCGGAGAATTTTTTAAAAAAGCCATGCAGCAAAAAGATTCAATAAAGTGATTTGATAAAATTTATAAAAAATTGAACAATCATGAATTTAAAAATATTCAATGCTGACTAATGCATATTATCAAAAAAAGAAACATACCAATATTCGCATTATGTTTATTAATGAGCATGGCTACTAAAGCACAGATAGTTATTGACAGTACCAGGCTACCAGTTTATTCAATCACAAACTACGGCGCCATAGCAGATGGCAAAACTTCCAATACGGCCGCAATACAAAAAGCAATAGACGACTGCCATAAACATGGGGGAGGAACTATATTAATCCCTGCTGGCAACTTTATTACCGGGACGGTAAGACTGTATAGTAATATGAATCTCCATTTTGAACCCGGTGCCGTATTGACCGGAAGCACAGAAGAAAGAGACTACGGTTTTCAGAAAGATTATGGGTTCACAGGAATAGGGGCAGGTAATAAAACGGGCATACTCGTAGCTCACAATGAACAAAACATTTCTATCTCAGGGTTTGGCACTATAAAAGGCAATGGCACATCGTTTATGTATATGGACAGTCTTCAATATGGGATGGATTTTGCGCCAAAATATACAAGGCAAAATGATGATTACATGAACCCAAAATATGGACGTGAAGATGGACCGGTTCTCTGGAAGGGAACCTATGAAGACCGGCCGGGTGTAATGGTTATTTTTTCAGATTGCAGTAATATAACGGTTAAGAATATACGCTTTGAGGAATCGCCTAACTGGACAATGGCTTTGTTGAAATCAGAAGACATAAAAATAA
>CBIGQT010000289.1:0-4669 GCA_966191655.1 uncultured Ginsengibacter sp. | reverse complement strand
CAGATCATAAGTTTTAGTATTTCCCATTTTTATACGGGTGTGTTTTTATTTATTATTTTCAACGGGAATTACACATAAAGCACGTTCTTTATTTTAATATTTACCGCTATAATAAATTTATTTTTTGAAACCATTTTGTATTAATGGAACATAGTTGCCAGGATTACCAACCCTTAATTGGGATCAGCATTTGAAATGCCCGAACAGGTTCCTTCAATCCTGTCTTAACTTCAATACCTTATTTTTGCAAAAAATATTTTATGCAGGCGCTTCTGGTAATACACAATTTATTAAGATGGCTTATTATTTTATTTGGTATATGGACCGTATTAGCCGCTCTTAGCGGCCTTGCGGGCAAAAGAGAATTCAGATCATCGGACGGGCGAAGCAATTTTTTCTTTACGCTAAGCATGGATATACAGTTGCTTATTGGACTTGGCCTTTACTTTAGCGGCGAATGGTTTGAGCGATTGAAACATCTTGGCGATAATATGCACGATGCCAATCTTCGCTTCTTTACTATGGAGCATGAAGTGATGATGATCCTCGCATGGATATTAGTGCACGTTGGAAGAGTAATGGTAAAGAAAGCTACTTTGTCATCAACAAAATTTAATAAAAGCCTTTTATTTTTTGGAATATCATTATTGTTAATACTAATTGCCACACCGTGGCCGTTTAGAGAAGCAGTAGCAAGGCCATTGTTCAGGTGGTTTTAGAATACTTAAAATTTGAAAATCGAAAATGAGTGAAGAGAAGAAAGAAAAACCAATAATCCTTATTACAAATGATGATGGTATAACAGCTCCGGGTATTCGCAATTTGGTTGAGGCGGTAAAAGAGCTCGGAAAAGTGGTGGTGGTTGCGCCGGATAAACCACAAAGCGGCATGGGACATGCGATTACCATTGGCGTTCCTCTCAGACTTAATAAAGTAGAAGACATGTTTGAAGGCATAGAAGCCTGGCAAACAAGCGGAACTCCGGTTGATTGCGTAAAGCTGGCTGTTGATAAAATATTACACCGCAAACCAGATATCTGCCTTAGCGGAATTAACCATGGTGCCAATCATTCTATCAATGTTATTTATTCGGGAACCATGAGCGCCGCTATGGAAGCTTCTATTGAAAGCATTCCATCTGTTGGTTTTTTTTTTTTTTTTTATAGGTTTGAAGCAGATTTTACCGCTTCCAGGTTTTATGTACATAAAATAGTGCAAAGCCTTTTAAAAACAAAAATGGACAAGCATCTTTTACTGAATGTAAACATACCATCCATGCCGCTTGAGTTAATGAACGGCATAAAAGTTTGTAAGCAGGCCTATGCAAAATATGATGAAGATTTTGATGAACGCCTGGATCCGCATGGAAAAAAATATTACTGGCTTACCGGGGAATTTAAAAATTTTGATACGGGCGAAGATACCGATGTATGGGCGCTGGAACATAATTATGTAAGTGTGGTTCCTGTTCAGTTCGACCTTACGAATTATAAATTAAAAAAAGAATTAGAAAAAAGCTGGGACGTTTTATGATATTCAAAAAAGACAATTTTATTTTTGGGCTGGCGCTGGGACTTATAGCTCCAATAATAGGCTTTGTGTTATATAAGTTTGTAAAGTTTAAACAATTTAGTCTCGAAGATATGTTTCATTATTTGAAGGAAAGCCCCAACCTCATCTCCTCATTCATTAGTATCTCGCTGCTGGCTAATGCCGTCTTTTTTACTATTTATATTAACGGTCACCGTGATAAAACTGCCAAGGGAATTTTTTTAGTTACCGTTATTTATGCGGTTATTGCATTAATATTTAAGTATTTCTAAACTCATTTATTTTCAGTCTTTAATTTCAATAATTTTTGCAAAGCCCCGAAACTTTTCAAAAGTTATCATTCATTGCCACTGCGCCTAATCAATTCTCATTATCTTTAAATCCTCATTACATTCAACAAAAGAATGAAATATTACATCATTGCAGGCGAAGCTTCAGGCGATTTACATGGCAGCAATCTAATTAAAGAAATAAAACGTTTGGATGCAAACGCAACCATTCGTTGCTGGGGCGGTGATAAAATGGAAGCCGCAGGAGCCACGCTGGTAAAGCATTACAAAGAATTGGCTTTTATGGGCTTTGCGGAAGTTATTAAAAATCTTCCTGCCATTATGAAAAATTTTAAATTCTGTAAAGAAGATATTCAAAGCTTTCAACCAGATGCAGTAATTCTTATTGACTATCCCGGTTTTAATTTACGCATGGCGGAATGGACACACGAAAAAAAATATAAAACCATCTATTACATTTCACCGCAAGTGTGGGCATGGAAAGAAAGCCGCGTTAGAGCAATTAAGAAATATGTAGATAAAATGATCGTGATACTGCCATTTGAAAAAGAATTTTTTAAGAAATGGAATTATGATGTTGAATATGTTGGCCATCCGCTTGTAGACGTGATAGAAAATTTTAAAAAAGAGCATTCTTCTATAAAACAATCTGCAAACATTATTGCATTGTTGCCCGGAAGCCGCAGGCAGGAAATAGCAACCAAGTTGCCAATAATGTTGGAGGCATCTAAAAATTTTTCTAACTATAAATTTATTGTTGCCAAAGCGCCTTCCGTTGACGATGAATTTTATGAACCGTTTCTTTCCGATCATAAAAATGTTGAAGTAATTTCCAACGATACTTATTCACTGTTAATGCAAGCTGACGCTGCATTAGTAACGTCAGGAACAGCAACACTTGAAACAGCTTTGTTTGGAGTACCGGAAGTTGTATGTTACAAGGCAGGTTCTATATCATATCAAATTGCAAAGCGGTTGGTAAAGCTTAAGTTCATCTGTCTTGTAAATTTAATTATGGATAAAGAAGTAGTAAAAGAATTAATTCAAAATGAACTTACTGCTGAAAATATTACAAAAGAATTAAATGGAATTTTATTTGATACTTTAAAAAGAGAAAGAATAGAAATGGATTATGCCGGATTAAAAAATTTATTATCAGAAGGTGGCAATGCTTCTGCAAACGCAGCAAAAAGTATTTATGAATTTATGAAGTCTTACCCCCATCCCCCGAAAGATCGGGACAGGCTCTTTCCGATTGAGGGGGGCAATATTTGATAACATATCACAACAAAAAATGTTTTTCCTTTTACCCTATACCTTTTACCTTATACCTTAATCAATGAACGATTCAATTAAAATTATAAATACTGAAATAATTTGTAAAAGCTGGCATGCACTTAAAAAAGTAACTTTTGAATATTTACAAAAAGATGGAAGTTGGCAAATGCAAAGCAGGGAAGCCTACGACAGGGGAAACGGTGCCGTAATTCTTTTGTATAACAAAGAGCAAAGCACTATTATTCTTACAGAACAATTCCGAATGCCGACATATATTAATGGTAACGAAACTGGGATGATGATAGAAGCCTGTGCCGGATTATTGGATAATGATAACCCTGAAGACGCAATAAAACGGGAAACCGAAGAAGAAACAGGATATAAAATAAATGATGTAAGAAAAGTTTATGAGGCATACATGTCACCGGGTTCTGTTACAGAAATTTTATATTTTTTTATTGCAGAATATTCAAAAGATATGAAAGTGAATGATGGCGGCGGTGTTGCGCATGAACAGGAAAATATTGAAGTGCTTGAAATAAATTTTAATGATGCAATGGATATGATCGGAACCGGTGAAATTAAAGATGCGAAAACAATTATGTTATTACAATATCTGAGGTTGCAGAATATTCTGTAACGTTGACGGTTAATCGAAATAAAAAAGCTTTAGCCGCTTTATGCTTTCTTAATCCTTACATCATAAATAAAATCTTTAATATCTACTACCTTAAAATTTTTATTATGCTGATGAAGCGGGTTCAATAGATAATTGAATTCTTCCTCAATTATTGAAGAAGGAATTTTTATGACCGCTGCTTTTAATGGGGATAAAAGTTTTGAACCCAAATCTTTTGTATCAGAAGGAGCGGGGAAATTTTTCCAATTCCCGGGTAGCTTATTTTCTGAAATCAATTTAATGCTCCTGTTTGGTATTTCTATAGTAACGCAACTCAAAGCCCTCGGAATTTCATCTATATTAACGTTTACCGAATATTCTAATAAGGCAAGCGCCCTGCTTTCGGATGTATATATGCACGGAATCCCCTTGTGATTCCATCTGCCGCCAAATAATTTTGAACCTTCGCCTGACAGGTCATCAGCATGCTTTGTCCAACCGATCCGGTACACTTTCATAATGTAGTAAATTATGAATATACACCATAAGCAATTCTTCCTATAAGGCTTTTTACTTCCTCTCTTCCATATTGATTGTCCATGATATCGCCAGGTATATGACCTCCAATTGCTTTATTAGGCTTACTCATCCATTGCCTGAAATTAGCTTCATCTCCAAAAACTTCGAACCCATGAGAATAAATATCTGCAATACTTACTATTTTTTCGCTAAGTACCGTATTAAACTTTTCATTGCTTTTCTTATTGATCAAAGTAGCTCTCGCAACGTTTAGTGTTTTCGCAAGCGTATCATAATCAAGGCCGGCCTTTTGCTTCAATTGTTCCAAATCTTTTTTAGAAATTCCTTCTCTTACCATATTCATTTTTTCAAAAGAAGTGAGATGGCTTTCCGATTTCCTGGTTGCGTTGGA
>CBIGQT010000288.1:0-4675 GCA_966191655.1 uncultured Ginsengibacter sp. | reverse complement strand
GATTACAACCCTTAACTTAAAACCCATTTATGTAAGAGATCTTTTTGAGGGGCTCCACCAGTTAATGGAACCCACGCTGGCACAAAAAAATATTGAACTGGATATTGTTTTAAAAGACACTGACCTTATTCTGCAGGCTGATACGAGCCTTGTGGAGCAGGTGCTCATTAATCTTGTAGTAAATGCAGTGGAAGCTGTTAAAGATAATCCTGAACCGCAAATTATTTTATCAGCATCACTTACCAATAACAGAAAAATTATAATTAAAGTTGCGGACAATGGTCCCGGCATGTCAGAAGAAATTATGGATAAAATATTTATTCCATTTTTCAGCACAAAGAAAAACGGAAGTGGTATTGGATTGAGTTTATGCAAACAAATCATGATGTTGCATAAAGGAAATATCAATGTTCAGTCCAGGATTGGTGAAGGCACTGCATTTAGTTTGCAGTTTTAATGATGTTACACAATTGATATTTTATCTTTTTTTTGAAAAAATCTCACAGGGCAGTGGAAATTATTTTTTGTGCTTCAATTCTTAATTTTCCAAAGAGTTCATCATCTATTTTATCAAAATCATTTTTTGAAAAAGATTTTACAAATTGTCCATCTTCTAATAAATGAATCTCATCACAGGTAGAAAGTAATGGTTCCAGAATGTGGGATGAAATAAACACTGTTTTATCTTTTTGCCTTAGCCTGGTAATAATAAGTTGAAGTACTTCATTTGTCTCAAGATCAAGTCCATTAAAAGGTTCATCAAGAATAAACACCGCCTTATCTTGTTTCATAACAGAAAGTAACGCAAGTTTTTTCTTCATCCCGGTAGAATAATTCTCAATCAATTCATCTAACGGTAACTTAAAATATTCCTGCAGGATAGCCAGCTTAAATTCAGGATTTGTTTGTTTGAAAATTTTTAAATATTCATTAGCGGTAATTCCCGAATAAAAAAAATTAACCGTTTCCAGATAAGCCGTATCTCGTATGGTAAGGCCGAAATTATTATTTTTTATTACACCGAAATCCGGCTTTATTGTTTTAGCTAAAATATTAAAGAACGTTGTTTTTCCTGCACCGTTAAGCCCCACAACTCCATGAATTTTGTTTGATTCAAAATCAATATTTATATTTTTTAATACCTCGTTTCCATCAAATTTTATTGATAAGTTCCGTATGCTAATCATTTAAGTATTGATTTAAATTCTTTTTTCCTTTATAAAAATATACTAACGAAAGAATGGCAGGAACGGGTAATAAATAAGGCAAAGCAGATGAAACCAAAATGAGAGACAACATAATACTATTGCCGGTAAGTATGTTATCAGGCTTATAAACACTGTATTTAAAAAAAATTGCAAACCACAAAACAGATATTTGCATAGGGATAAACAATAAATCCAGCAAAAGAAAATCGGGGTTTAATATTATATTGATCGCTATTACCGGCAGGTATAAAATAAAAACGTACATAAGTGCTATTTTTATTTTGTAAAACATTAACCCCGACGGTGATTTATTATCTTCCCGCAAGACGCCAATCGATTCGCATTCTGCAAAAAATGAAGCAATAAAGCCGGTCAAAAGCCATAAGAAAACCAGGGGCAATATTTTAAACCAGCTAAATGATAACGCCAACAGGTAGACGAAAACAAAAGAAATATACTGTTTTCTAAATCCGCTTATCCATTCAAAGTTTTCGGCCGGAATAAACGAAGACAGATTTTTGAAGGAAGTTTTATTCCTAAACCCAGGCTTAAGAAAAGGAATCCAAAACAAAAGAAACAACAATGCCGGTAAGCAATACCAGTTTTTTGTGATGATACATGAGATTGAAAATGGAAGTGTAAGAGCGACATATTCTGAAAATATCTGTAAATGAGGATCATCCAAATGTTTATAGATAAAAGAGGTATCCTTCCGATAAAGATGTATCCAGAGACAAACCAATGTAAATCCAATAATTAAATACATTGAATATTCACCATTGCTGAATTGTTTATACGCAACAATAATAAGGTAACAAACTATTGCAAAAATTATGAAGGCATATAAGCCAAGTTGGTTGATTTGCCTTTTGAGTTGTTTTAACCTTATATATAACATTGGAAATCGCATATTAATATATTGTATAAACTTTAGTAATTTTTCTAATCTCAATATTAAGCCCACACCTTCCTCAAAAATCTCAACCAATTCCCATGCATAATATTTTCAACATCTTCTTTTGTAAATCCAACCTATTAACTTTCCAGAATTGCTTTTACTTTTTTTTGCAACTGCTTTTTGTCGGGCAGGTAAAGTTGGTATTTTGAAATGAAAATTTTATTTGATATACCACCCATAGCAAATTCAACCAATATTTCGTCTTTATCTGCAGAAAGAATAATACCTATTGGCTCGTTATCGTCTTCAACGCTTTCTTCTGTTTTAAAATAATTGAGATAGAGATTCATTTGCCCAATGTCGGCATGAGAAACTTTTTTGGTTTTTAGGTCAATAAGCACAAAGCATTTAAGAATCCGATGATAAAAAACCAGGTCAATGTGATAATGTTTATTGCGAAGTGAAATTTTGTATTGCCTCGCAACAAACGTAAAACCTTTGCCAAGTTCAAGTAAAAACATTTGAAGATTATCTATAATTTTCTGTTCAAAGTTTTTCTCTGTCATTCTTATTGCTTGTGGTATTTTGAGAAAGTCTAGAACATAAGGATCTTTAACTGCTTCTGCATAATTTGAAACTATATATCCCTTTTCAGAAAGTTTTAACACCCCTTTCTTGTCTTTACTTAAAGCAAGTCTTTCAAAAAGTGATGAATCAATTTGTCTTTCTAATTCCCTATAGCTCCAGTTTTCATGTATCGTTTGTTTTTCATAAAATTTCCTTGCGGTGTCGTCCGATACTCCAAGCAAAGCCACGAAATGCGTCCAGCTTAATTTGGCAGGCACTGCCTGCCAAATTGAATAATTTAAATAAAACCTACGCATGTCCAAAACATTTCGCCTGCCAAATCCTTTTCCATAGCGTTGCCTCAAATCCTTTGAAAGTATTGTTAATAAAGCGCTTCCATATTCTGCTCTTTCTTCTCCACGTTGTTCATACTCCACTATGTGCCTGCCAATTTCCCAATTTGCTTTTACTAATTCTGTATTGATTGCCCTTATAGCATTTTCCCTGGCCCGTTCTATTGTTGAGCCAATATCTGCCAACAGCTTTTCGTATTTAGGTTTTACGGGTTTCATTATCGTATAAAACTTTAATAATTTTTCTAATCTCAATATTAACCCCACGTCTTCCTCAAAAATCTCAACCAATTACCATGCATAATATTTTCAACATCTTCTTTTGAATAACCACGCTTGTAGAATAGTGATGGCAGCCTCTGCAAATCAGCAATGGATTCCAGATCATAAGGACATTGTTCGCGGCCAAAACCTCCGTCGAGATCAGTGCCAATGCCGATATGCAAAGCATTACCGGCTAACTGGCACACATAATCGAAATGATCGATAATTTTTTCAAGATTGCAATTCATTTCTTTTGGAGCTGATATTCCTCTTTGCCAGCCAGGTACCATCATCCATGCATCCAGCGCTCCGCCAATAACAGCGCCTCTTTCGATCAAGGTTTTTATTTGTTCATCGCTAAATTGCCTGTTGTGGTTTACAATTGCTCGTACATTATTATGGCTCGCCCACACATGCCCGTTAAAATTATCCAGTGCCTGCCAGAAAGCATCATCGCATAAATGTGTAGCATCAAGAATAATATTTAAGCGATCCATTTCTTTTAACAATGCTATTCCATTTGCCTTCATCAATCCACTTCCATCTGTCCCGTTTGCATAACGTCCTTCACCATAATGTGCTGGACCGATAGCACGCACACCGTAATTCCATGCACGCTCAACATAGTCAATTGTAATTAATGAATCTGCACCTTCCAAACTTAAAATATAACCAATCGGCTTTTTGGGAGTATTATTTTCATCGCTCCATAAAACAATGTGTTTTTCTAAAGAATATATATTATTGATCTGTACCATTTCAGCTGCTTCTTCCATAGCACGATACCACGCAAGCTGGGCCTGTGTTTGCGCCCAGGCCTGTTCAGGTGAATGCCACCCGGGCAAAGGATTTGAAGGAGTTACATAACGTGCAATTTGAGTAGCAACTACCAGGCCTATATTTCCTTTTCTTAATTCATCCAAAGAAACCGTTGCATTTCCGCGGTCAGGCTTATCCGTTAGTTCGTTCTCTCTCTGATTGATTTCGTTGAGAGGCTTACGTAAATCACGATTCCATTCCATCGCATTCATCGCAAGATCAAGATGTGCATCAATAATAAACATATTTCTATTCGGGAATTGATAGTTAAAAATTGATTTTTCTGTCTCTCGCAATTATTTTCCATTCATCAACTGTCTTACTGTTCTCAACAATAACAGAACGCTCAAATAATGCTACTGTCGGACAAATATGATAGGGTAATCCATAGAGCACATCACCGATTTTATAAGAATGGTCTTTGGATATTTCTGCCACCAAATGCTCTTCACTCTGGCTAACAAATTTTAATTCAGGAGCATTTAGAAAATAAACACGCTTATCTAATGTATTTTCTGAAGCAATAGATTTGTGTCCGAGGTCGAGACACAATTTTGTATCATCAG
>CBIGQT010000287.1:0-4677 GCA_966191655.1 uncultured Ginsengibacter sp. | reverse complement strand
AAAGTACGAGCAATTTTTTTTTTTTTTTTTCTCTCGTGTATGCGTATACGTTATCGTTATCTTCATCTAGCAAAGTATATTTTCCATAAACGAGTACCGGATTTTCTTTATGCAGCTTCACTATTTTTCTGAAATAATTTAATACACTGTTTGAATCATTTTCTTCCGCAGCCTCATTTACTGTTTTATAATTGGGATTAATTTTTAACCACGGCTTGCCTGTAGTAAAGCCTGCATTTACGCTGCTATCCCATTGAAATGGAGTGCGTCCATTATCTCTTGCAGATCTTTTTTTATCTTCTATAAATTTTTGTAAATCACCGCCTGTGTTTTTTTCGTGCTGGTAGGCATTAATGGTTGAAATATCCCGGTAGTCTGATATGCTGCCAAACTTTATGTTGGTCATTCCCAGCTCATCCCCATAATAATAATAAGGAGTGCCATGCATAGTCATTACAAATGTGGTGAGCGTCTTTGAAGAAACATCCCTGAATGCCACTGAATCATTTCCCCAATGGCTTACCATCCTTGGCTGATCATGATTGGCCAAAAAAATTGCCAGCCAGCCTTTATTTTCAAAGCTGCTGTCCCAGTAAGAATATATTTTTTTAAATCCTATCAGGTCATAATCCGGGTTATACCTGCCATAATCTATTCCTTCAAAATGATAGGCCATACTAAATTCATGACGTGAAGGATCAACAAATTTCATAGCATCTTCCGGCGAAGTGCCTGCACCTTCGGCAACACTCATTATATTATACTTGCTTAAAACCTGTTTGTTCATTTCCTGTATGTAATCGTGCAGGTGAGGGCCATTGCCATAATACTTTGCAATGTTTTTTTCATAGCCTTCCGGAAACGCAGGCCAGGTTGTATCTTTCGATACAAATTGAAAAGCATCCATCCGTAAGCCATCTACTCCTTTATCAAGCCAGAAGTGCATCATCTTATAAATATCTTCACGCACCGAAGGGTTTTCCCAGTTAAGATCGGGTTGTTGTTGCGCAAAATAATGCAGGTAATACGCATTGGTAAGCGTATCATATTTCCATGCATCGCTGTTTACATCAAAGAAACTCCAGCGTGGCGTTGGCTTTCCTCTTTCTGCATTCCACCAATGATAATAATTACGATAAGGGTTATTCCTGGAACTGCGTGATTGTTTAAACCATTCCAATTGCGAACTGCTATGATTTACTACTACGTCCATTACCAGTTTAATTCCTCTTTCATGCAGTCCCTTTAAGAGGTTATCAAAATCTTCCATGGAGCCAAATTGTGGCTGAATTTTATAATAATCACTTACGTCGTAACCATTATCATAATTAGGAGATTGATAAATGGGATTCAGCCATATTGCATCAACACCAAGACTTTTTATATAATCTAATTTTGAAATGATACCTTTTAAATCTCCTACACCATCGCTGTCACTATCTTTAAAACTGCGTGGATAAATTTGATAAATAACAGCTTCTTTCCACCAGGCTTTATCAACAATACTATCTGAGTTACTTTGTTGCTGATATTTTGCCTGAAATTTGCAAGATGTTATCGAACAAAAAATCGAAATAATTATAAACGCAACCGGGGAAATTTTCGTTGTCATGGCATTTGTTTTATTTAATGCGTAATTCCAGGCAATGATAAATTATTTCAATTTTATTTAATTGAATTATCTGCAATGGTTGCACTCTTATTTTTTTAAATCTGCAGCGGCTATATTTTTTTCCGGATCTTTTAAAAATTCATCCTTACATTCTTTTGAGCAAAAACCCAATACTTTATTTTTATAATGAATTGTATCTTCAATACCAGCAGCAACAGGCATTCCGCAGGAGGGGTCTCTTTTATTATCAACCATAGCGGGAGTAAATTTTACCGAGTCCTGCTCTGCTACGGTACTCATTTTGACAACTGTATTTTCATTTGATTTTTGATTATTACAGGAGCTAATAACTAAAAGACTCAAAAAAGCACATGCTAATAATTTTATATTTTTCATATATACTTCAAATTTTCGAAAGCAAATTTATTGCTTTTTTATTAGCGGTACCGATGCAGGAAATTATAATAGGAATTTAACAACCGGGTTAAAAAACTATATAACAATCAAGGTTAAGCGCAATTAATAAATGTTTAATCCCGGATAATTTTTTTTATAAGTGATGAATAAAAAAAATGAAAGCCAAAAAGGGTTGGGCATCATTAAAAAATTATCCTGAAATACAATATGGGAAAAGATTTAAAAAAAAAAATCCCGGTCAGCGATAACATAAATACTTAAAAGTTGATAGATATCACATGCGAACCATACGTAAATTTGTTTTAGCAAAGAGAATAAAAGAAGAGAGGAAGTCGTTAAGAAGTTATTTAAGCTGTGAATCAGCTAAAACCAGATAATTAAAGATTCTCATATCAAGCAATCGTAAGGGTCGTCTTGTTTCTACAGGAGGGCCTGTTTTTTTTCCGGCGTGAAACTACCAGTTATTGATCATTTGGAAAAATCTTTTTTAGTCTAATTGAATCATACTCTTAAGGCCGACCTGTATTCAATACATCTCCTCCAAAATTCTCAATTACTTATTTCAGTTTTACATCCCGTAAGCGTGCCGCTCTTTTTATAATTAGGTCAAATACTACCTTTCCTTTATTTTATTAAACTTTTCAAATAATTTAAAAGATGATGCGCCACATAGCTTCCTCAATTTTTTCGTTTTCTCTTTCCGCTTAATCTTACATTTTTTATTCCTACCCTTAATTGATTTTTATTTAGATTAGCAAAACATATATCATTTTAATGAGAGCGATTGTTTTATCCATCTGCATTTTTTGTATTGATTTTGCTTTCACAGCAAATGCCCAGGAAAACCTGCCAAGGTTTAAAGTAATTGCATTATATGAAAATGGCGGTCATCATGTACTGTATTCCAGGGAGGCAAAAATATGGCTCAACAGACTGGCGGCTGATAGTAATTTTTCTATCGATTACATTCAAAATACTGATTCAATTAATGATCAGTTTTTATCAAAATATAATTTATTCATACAATTAGATTATCCGCCTTATGGATGGAAAAATAAGGCAATGAAGGCTTTTGAACGATATATAACAGAAGGAAGAGGCGGATGGATCGGGTTTCATCATGCAAGCTTGCTTGGTGACTTTGATAACTATTCCATGTGGCAATGGTTTTCTTCGTTTATGGGTGGCATCAGATTTGAAAATTATATCCCAACATTTGTTACCGGAAAGGTAAATGTTGAAGATATGAATCATCCTGTAATGAAAAATGTTCCGGCTTCATTTATTATTAATAAAGAAGAATGGTATACTTATAACAAAAGCCCGCGGCGAAATGTGCATGTAATTGCAACGGTTGATGAAAATAGTTATAGTCCTTATTCAGATATAAAAATGGGCGATCATCCTGTTATATGGACCAATCCTGATTTTAAAGCGAAGAACATTTATATATTCATGGGTCATTCACCGGAATTATTTAATAATGTCGCTTACACAACAATCTTTCGCAATGCAATTTTCTGGGCTGCTTCTTCAAATTAAAAATGAGAAAAATTAATCTTTATTTAATCTTATGGAGCTGGACGAAGCAATGGATACCGCATGCTGCCTGGTTCTTACAAGCTGTCACGGCTATAGCAGAATAATTTTATAAGATTTTTTAACTTTGAACTAACGGAGGGTAATCGTTAATTGGAAGTTTAAATTCTATTATTTTAGCTTTAAAAATTTATTTAAAATAATTATAAGCCCCCTATACCATATATAAGTTTTTATATTTTAATTTTGCTGATGGATATTTCCAGTCTCAATTTGCTTTATCCTGATGAAAGCCGATAGATTACACATGAAATTTACAAGACGAAAAAAGTTTTAGTCACGTAATTTTAGCACCTGCTGATGTCATCAATCTTCTAACCCCCAATTATGCTTTTAGCAGAATTAAGTAAGGATATTGATAATAAATGGGATGAATGCTGGCCTGTTAATACATTAAGACCTTTGGTATTAATTGACTGCATCTCTTACATTCTTTTTTTTAAGAAATTAGAAGATGATAAACTTATATCTCACAGTCAGACAGAACCCGACAGCCGTAAAGTTTTTTACCTAAATGATTCCCAGGAATTATCATGGAACCATATTAAAGATCTTGATTCAAAAAGTCTTTACACCTTTTTTAATAAAGAAAATGGAATTGCCGATCTTTTAAAAAGTTATAGCAATACCAATCTTCCTTACAGCACTTTTTTAAAACCCCCATTGCTTATAAAGCCTTCCGGTGTTCTTCTTTTTAATATTGTAGAAATAATTAAAATTATTGAATCGCAAAATGACTTTAATAAAGGTGCCATTTTTGAATACCTTATACACAAAGGAAAAATACAAACCTCCCTTGGACAAGAATATGCTCCTCCGGATGTAATACATGCAATTGTTTCTGTCATCAACCCTTCTGCTGATGAAGTGATATGCGACCCTTCATGTGGTAACGGAGATTTGCTGGTGAACATCATGTCTTATTTTTCAAAAAAAAATAACAAGCTAACCATAGATCAATTATCGAAAACTATTTTCGAATTAGATAATAATCCAATTAAACTATTTATCGCTGTCATGAATTTGATATAAAATTTTATTGTTTTTCT
>CBIGQT010000286.1:0-4696 GCA_966191655.1 uncultured Ginsengibacter sp. | reverse complement strand
ATTTCGCCGCCATTCAAACCACCCAGCGACATAATTTCCCGGACTTTCAGATCCGCCAATTCATTAAAGCCAATCGTACTTTTGTCGCAGATAATTATGAACGGTTCGTAAATTGCCCAGTCGCTGAAATGTTTACTATCGGTTTGTAAAATTTTGTGAATGGTATCGATCACCTGGAACTGCGGCTGTCGCCAGATGCCCGTGCTGTCCTGGTATGCTATATCCAGGTTACCGTCCGCATTTCCATGAAGGTCTTTATCGCTATAACGAAATGTAACGGTTACGGGTAGACTAAAATGAATTCCTTCGGGCAATAAACGGTAAGATACTCCAACTCCATGCGGCAGTGTGTTAATTACAGGTTGAATAATAAAATTAGTTGTGACTGTAACGGCTCCTGCAGGCACCAGTACACCTATTTTTCCATCTGGAGAAATCAATTCGCCCCCGGCAATACCGATGTCTTTCGAAACCGGCAATCCTGCAGGATTCCCTTTTGCTCTTATTACTCCATGTTGCGGAGGCGGCAAATTGGTATCACCTTTTTTACATCCCGTAGTTACCATAATTTCTATAACCAGGAAAAGTGCAATAGATAGTAAGAGTTGTGCTTTCATTTTTTATGATTTAAAAATTGATTATTACCGTTTCTTAGAATTTATAACCGATAAAGAATTGTACTACTGCATTTTTCGATTTAATATCAGAAGAAAAGGGAAGCGGGTATGGACTATTTTGCGCCACAGACGTTTTGTACATATTACCGAAACTGATATTATACCTTGCCCCTGCAATCAATCCTTTGAAGGGATACACTTCGGCACCGCCGGCAAAGCCATAATCAATCTTATTCATAAAATCCATAATTCCATTTTCAGGTGATGAGCCGGAAACCTTTGTTTCACTTGCCTGCAAAAGAATTCCCACCTGGCCCCCGGCCTGCAATTGTAAAAACTTCCCTATGGAAAAGGTGGTAAGTTGAGGCAGGTAGATGTAATTTGTCTTGACACTATTTTTTGCACTACTATCAAGCAGCGAATGATTGGTTTGTGAAAACACAACCTCAGTTCGAAAACCTATTCCCGTTTTTGCAGAAGGCGAGAAGAAACCTGCTATCATGAAGCCGCTTTCATTGGCAGGATCAAAATTGGCTTTACTGCCCGCCATTTTGGAAATATTGTAACCCGCTTTTAATCCGTATTTGGGTTGGTGTTTTTTAACGGTGCCTTGTTCATTTAAGTTGAGATTTGTCTGGGAAATTCCGGCAAAAGGAATCCCTGCTGTGCAGATCAGCACAGTTAATAAAAACTGTTTCATTTGTTTAGATTTATTTTTTGTTATTGATGAAAACCGGGAAGATTATTTTTTAGTAAGTAACTGTCGCAAAGAAAAAATATGAAAAGAGTAGGCAATGGGAACGAGAACGGCAGGCAGCAGAATAAAGGGAAAAGATCCTATCAGCACCGCCGAAGGTTCATTCATGAAATAGCGCAATGATGTTGGCATAGAAAGAAATGCTGTCACTACTATGTTCAGCAATAGCACGAGCCCGAGTACATTATAGGCAATAGCAATTTTCGGTGCATAGCTTTTCTTCCTAAGCAGAAAATAGCCAACAGGTAACGCCAGTATACCGGTGAGTACATCGAAATTTCTTCCTTCAACAGACATTTGCACCGGTAGCTTGCCTGACATAAAAGCAAACCATATTAGTAACTCAACGAAAATTCTGAATGACTGAATAAACACAAGCCAGGACGGAGGGGCTGTCTGTAATAATTTTGTGCCGGACCGGGACAAGGCGATCATTATGACAAATGGCAAGGGAAGTAATAAGGCAAGACCGGGCCGGGGAGGTAATTGGGTAAAATCTGCAAAGAAGTTTTTATAAGCTAATACTGTCACCAATACAATCCAGGTTATAATTACGGTGGTCGTTCCAAAAAATATCTTTAATTTTTTTTGTGTATCCCATTTTGTTTTTTGCAATGCTCTGTAGAGGCCTGTCAGAATTATTATCGTACATACCAATGCGAGAACTGGCCAGAGAAAACCGGGTGTTGAGAAGTTATTTTTCATCTTGTTTATATTTATAAATGTTTGTTTTATTTATTGCTTTTCCAATAGTGAATCAATTCCTCCTGCAGTGTATGCTTTTGCTGTGCGGTTAATTTTATTCCAAGCAGGTATTCGTAGATATATCTATATTGATTTACCATTTCTACCGAAAGAGCTGGTTCCCCATTTGCTGCGGCTATTACCTGATTTTGACTCATGGCAGTAAACCGGAAAAGGATGCGGGCAAGGAAAAAGAGTGCAATTTTTTTTAACCTCACCTGTTTTAATTTATTTAGCATAAATGCCGTTTTTAAATGACAGCACAAAAATCATCTTAAAGTGAATCTTATCAAACCTGGTTATAGCTAAACCGTCGAATTATATCCCTGAAGTGTAAATTGAAAGATTGTAGTCATAAAAAAGCCGGCAGTAAACTGACGGCAACGGCTAAACGAAAGATAATTATTTTCCCATCCACTCCTTGAAACCATTTACCCTCTCACGGCTGATGATCACTTCGTTGTCGATAGCGGGCCTCAATTCAAGTTTAAGCCGCCCGTTGAAATAGGTATGGATATTTACTATTGAATATATAGCAATAAAGAATTGCCTGTTGATCCGGAAAAATTTTGAAGGATCAATAAATTCTTCGAGTTCATCAATTGTATATTCAATGATATATTTCATGTTGTTTTTAGTCTTAAAAAAGACTACTTTTTCTTCCGTATAAAAAAAAGCGATCTCATCTGTTTCGACAGAAATGAGCCGCTGTCCGTGTTTTACAAGAAACCGGCTGCGGTATTCCCTGGGCTTACTTTGTTCCTGTAATTCTTTTATGAGCATTTTAAAATCGGGAACCGGCAAAGGGTTGCCGGCATACAAAAGTTTCATTTCCGCAAGTTTTTTGAAACTGCCTTCAAGCGCTTCTTTCTTCACCGGTTTTAATAAATAATCAATACTGTTTACCCTGAAAGCCTTAATAGCATATTCGTCATAAGAGGTAGTGAAAATGACGGGGCTTTTAACTTCTATCCGGTTAAAGATTTCAAAGCTTTGCCCATCTGAAAGTTCGATATCCATAAAGATAAGATCGGGTGAGGGATGATTGCTGAGCCAGTTGACAGAAGCCGAAATGCCGTCAGCAACTCCGGCAATATGAAACGACGTATTAATATCCCTGATCGTCTTCATGAGCTTATCAGCTGCAAGCCGTTCATCTTCTATAATTAATATTTGCATTGCAATGAGTTTTATATCAAAACCGGCGGATTTACCTCTGTTTCATTGGCAACCGCTATCAGCGGAAGCATGACCCGGAAGATGAGATCAGTATGATTGATGATCACCTGGGGTTGGTTTAATAAATTGTATTTGGCGAAAATATTAGTAAGCCCCATCTTGTTCGACTTTACAGCGGTGGCTTTTTGTTGTATATTATTTTCAACAATCAATTGTTGAAGATCATCTGTAAAGATCTTTATGATTAAAGGTTTTGCGGAAGAAACAATGTTATGCTTTACTGCGTTCTCAACCAATAATTGTAAAGTATGCGGTGGTAAATAAAAATTAAGATAATCCTTATTTACCCGGACAATCAGTTGTATTGCGTCTTCATATCTTGTTTTAAGAAGGTTAAAGAAAGCATCAATAAACTCCAACTCATCAGCGAGTGTAATTAAATTCCTTTCATTATTTTGGAGCACATAGCGATAGATCGTTGACATTTCATCAATAAATTTTTCGGCTTTTAATTTATCACTGTTGACGAGTGAGGAAAGCGTATTGAGACTGTTAAACAGGAAGTGTGGATTGATTTGATTTTTTAAAGAATCAACCTGTATTTGTAAATTCAGTTTTTTTAGATCTTCAGCCTCGATAAAAGATTTTCTCCATTCATGAATAAAATAACGTGTTTCATAAATTCCTGCAATCAGGTAACTGAACAAAAGCGCAAAAGAAACCGCCTGGATAAATCTGAATAAAAGAGCAGGTAAATTGTGTTCCGGATAATTAACTATTGTTGTGGCAACAAAAGTTATGATAATAGTACTGACGCCGTATAATATTAGCCTGGTCAACCATCCTTGCACGAACTTCTTTTTATCAACGTAACCTTCATATTGTTTGCGGTTTCTGAAATGTATGTACAGATTAGCATGCCAGATAAGTGCTACAAAAAACACCAGGAGGCCAAAATAATAAGGATCAAATTCAAAATGATGCGTTATATCATGACCATCTGATACAACTTTTTCATAGCTGGTGATGAAGTTGGCAATGAAAGCGAGAACCGGAATACCCAGTATGCGTAACCAAATATCATTAAACTGTTTTTTCAACTTGTTGCAATTAAATGCAAAGATGAAGATAGTAAAATGAAGTGGCAGGTAAAAGTTGCCGGGTTGAAGAATTTCGTAGTTGAATTGTTGTGAACTTACCTCCGTATTGGCTGCGTGCGCAAAAAAGCCTTTTTTGTCAAGTCATGAGAACTGGATTAAACCTACCCATGATCCTTTAATTGAAAATAACCTCTCTCTCATTTTATTTTCCCGAGGCACCATTATTAGGGAAGCTTACACCGGGGCCAAAGAAACATTCATTCGAAATTATTTTTCCGTCCTTAAATTTAAAACGTTCA
>CBIGQT010000285.1:0-4698 GCA_966191655.1 uncultured Ginsengibacter sp. | reverse complement strand
TATTTACCTGAAAATTTCTCACGTAATGTTCTCCAGGTAAAGTTGGGCAACGATATGTATTGGATAGCTCTGTTTTTCAAAACTTCCTCTGCCTCTCAAACTGAAATGGGCGAAGATATATAGCATCAAATATAGAATCGTCTTTACCATGAAAAGCAATTCCTACAAAACTGTGCTGTTTTACATTCTCTCCTCTTACATCAAATTCTAAAATTCCGTTTGAAAATTCAATACCTTTTAACCAGGCAACTCCTTCTCCAAAATCTTGCTCAGCCCTGATTCCCTGGTGAGATTTTTCACGAATAAGACTGAGCTTCCTGTTAAAAACTTCAATGCCTTTATTTTTAGCCAGGTGGTGAAGATCAATTGCCAATGACTCTTGTGAAAATGATGAGAACGATAGAAAGACTAAGATTGCCGGTATAATTAAGTAATGCAGTTTCATATTCTAATTGTTTAGAATAGAAAATTACAAATAAGAAATAGGTTGCAAATACCGTTTGTCACATTAACGGCTTATACTATTTTATACATCAGGCTAACCCGAAATACTTTTTTCAGCTTTTTTAGATTTAGATCTTAGATAGTTCTCTCTTATTGCAAGAAGGTCAATTTTTGAGCAATCAGCAATCAATTCTTTTGCTACTTTTAATGGCATTTCTTCTTTGCTCTTAAAATTGATGCATCCTTTTTGGAAATTGGTATCTTTCAAAAGTGATTTATATTTAGCGTAAAGTGTACCGGAAACATACATTGGCATTAAATGCAAAGACATATAATTTTTCACACTGGAAAGTCCATATTTAAAAGTTCCCGGAGCATTATACATAATCATTTCTTTACCCATCATAAGCCCAATTACTGGGGTAACAGTTTTATCTTTTTCAACTATGATGGCATGAAGTTCTCTTAATAATTCCTGTCGGTCTGGTGCCTGCTTAGATATAAACTCTGAAATTGACATAATTCAATATTTCGCAAACAAATTTACTTTAAAGAATGACAAGCTATTCGCTTCGTAAACTTTTTACCGGGTTGGCAATGGCAGCTTTTATAGCCTGGAAACTAACGGTGAACAATGCAATGATTACCGCGATGCAACCTGCCAATGCAAACATCCACCAGCTTATAGATATCCGGTAAGAAAACGCCTGCAACCATTTGTCCATTGCATACCATGCAATTGGGGTTGCGATTACAATTGCTATCAACACTAATTTTAAAAAGTCTTTTGATAATAATTGCACGATACCAGGCACGCTTGCACCCAATACTTTGCGTATTCCTATTTCTTTATTTCTTTGCTCAGCGCTAAATGCAGCAAGGCCAAACAAGCCGAGACATGAAATAAGAATAGCCATTAAAGTGAATGAATTAATAATGTTAGCTAACGTGATTTCTGTTTCATATTGCTTCTGCACTTCATCATCAAGAAAGGCATATTCAAACGGCGTTTCGGGAAGATTTTTATGCCATACAGTTTTTATTTTACCAAGGAGTTCTTTATAATTTTTGCTGTTTGCTGCAACGGTAATATTTGAAATACCATTTCTTGCAGGATCATACACCAGCATAAAAGGCCTCACATCTTTATGTAAGGAATTATAATTAAAATCTTTCATTACACCTGCTACTTCCACGAAGGTTTCCGGGTTGGGTTTATATTGAGAATACAACCTGGTGCCCGGTGCATTTTCAGGATGTAAACCCAATCGCTTCATAAGTGTTTCATTTATTAATACTCTTCCTGAATCGTATAACCTGAAATCCCTTCCGCTTATTATTTTAATACCATTTGCTTTTACAAAATATTCATCAGTTGTTATGTTTTGCGCATCAGTTGCGGTTGCTTCACTTCCACCGGCAAGGTATACGCCATGATCCTGCGGAACGAACTGGCTGAGATAATTATTTGATTTACTCACGGCGCTTATATCTGCCATCTGGCGAAGGTCATTCATAAATGATGGCATTTTACTTTTTGAATCTTCGGTATAAAAACTAAAAATTAAACGCTGATCTTTTTCAAAACCCAAATCTTTATTATTGATATAATGCAGTTGGCTATAAATAATAATAATACCTGCAATTAAAACTATCGATAATACAAACTGGAAAACAACCAGCGATCTTCGTATAGTAGCAGCAGAAACATGGCTCGTAAAATTTCCTTTAATAACTTTTATTGCCTGGAATGCAGAAAGATAAAACGCAGGATAGCTGCCCGCAAGAATGCCAGTAACAATTATAAGAGACCCGAGTATTAACCACAATCTATAGTCTGCAAGAAAAGATAAATGTATATCAGCCTGTGTAATTTGATTTAAATAAGGAAGCGCAAGTATTAATAAAGGCAACGCAATAATTACTCCAATAAATGATAACAAAAAAGATTCGCCCAAAAATTGTTTTATCAAATCTTTTTTTCCTGCACCAATTACTTTTCTTACACCCACTTCTTTTGCCCGCTTTGATGCACGGGCTGTAGATAGATTCATGAAATTAATGCAGGCAATAATTTGAATTAATGCCGCAATCAACAATAAAAGATAAAGGAAAGATGCGCTCACTGTTTTTCCCATTTCATTTTCATATCCGGGTGTGGTATGTATTGAAGTAAGTGGTTGCAGATGCAATTGTTTTTGCATTCCAAGTTCTTTTAACTGATCTGCGCCATATTTATTTAGAAACGCCGGAAGCTTCTTTTCCAAAGCGGCAACATTAGTTCCGGGATTTAACTTTACATATTCATTTGCAAAATTATTTCCTGCCCATGCCTGGTTCTGTAAAACATATTCACCAATGCCACCGCTGTTCATAGTGATAAACATATTGGCATGAATGTGAGATTTACCAAGGCTTTCATCAACTACCGCCGTTACTTTAAAATCATGTTTTTCATATTCATTATTAATTTCAATCACCTTGCCAACAGGATCTTCATTTCCAAAAAGCTTATCGGCAACGGGTTTAAATAATACGATTGAATAAGGTTCTTTTAATGCGTTTACAGCTTTACCGTTAGTAAAATGATAGGTAAATACGTCAAAGAAAGTAGAATCTACAAAGACAGCATCTTTTTCATAAAAAGATTTTTCTTTATAACGAAGCAGGTGTTGTTTGGCTCCCAGGCCGCCTGTGGTAATTACCCGTGCAAATTGTTTTACTTCGGGGAAATCATTTTTCATTGCCGGTGCAATTGGGGGCGACGAAGTAGCATTGGTATGCTTATCTCCCGGAAGACTTAATGAAGTGGTAATGCGATAAATATCCTGTGCGTCTTTATGATGCTTATCATAACTATATTGATCTTCTACATACAATAATATATACAAACAACACAATGTTCCAATTGCCAAACCAATAATATTTATAAAACTGTATGTTTTATTTTTCCAGAGATTGCGAAGCGTTGTTTTTAAATAATTTTTAAACATGACAGTAATTTGTTGATAGTTTAAAAAACTTTAACCGGCAAATATTGTATTCATAAATATTTCAGTCAATCTTATCGATCTTAACATCACCAATATTCAACCCTTTACTGATAACGGGATTTCCCTTGTATTGCAGCTTCGCATCACCATAAGCTGTAATTCTGATTGTATCGGAAACATTCAAACTAAAATCTGCTTCGCCATAAGCTGTTATTCTTGTTGAGTTGCCGCTAATAGCAAGGGTGTTAATTTTACTCTCGCCATAGGCAGTATATTTCTGTTCGTCTATAGTGCCAGACCTGATTTCTAAATAGCTTTCACCATAGGTAGTTGTTTGAAGTTCGCCGAGATTTACTTCATTTAAATACACTTTCTCTTCTCCATATATTTTCAACTTAAATTTTTCGCCTTTTAAAACACTTTTACAAACAATAGTTTCCTCACCGCGTAAGGAAAGGTTATTTAAAGTTTTATATGTTACTGTTGCGGTTACAACAGTCCCGTTATATAATGGATGTTTTTCTTTATTTCCATTCTCATACACGGTTTCGTTTTTAGGGACTTCTTTAGCGCCTTCCAGGTAAATGCGAAGTGTTTTATCATTCACTTCAATTTTTATTTTGTCATTACTAACGGTAGTATTTTCAATTGTTACACTTTCTTCGTTTCCTTCCACAAAAGTTACCTGTATATTCGGGCTTATAATAACTTTTTCAAAAGGTTTTACTGAAGTCTTTGTTTGTGCCAGCAATGCCTGGCAAGCAAAAAGTATCATAAGGGTGGTATAAAATTTTAACTGACGCATATTTTATTTTTAATATTAATTAGGAGAATATTTTTTGATTTATTTATTAAAGCCCTTTTGTTTGTTTTATTGGAAGTAATAATTTTTTGTTTATTCAGATCTCAGCAAAGTTACAGGATTTGCCAACGCAGCATCCTCAGCGATAAATTATTCCCATCAGCATTTACTAAACAACTGGCAGATGTTTAGTTTTTAAACGCACAATTTATTTTTTTACAATAACAATCAATAAAACATTCATGCTGACATAATAAACATATATAAGCAACGTTATTGAAAGAACCGGTGCGAATAACTACCTGAATCTACCCCGGCCGTGTTTTACCTCTGAACTCTTGAAAAAACCACCACAACTAAGCTGCCTCTGGTAGCTTTTTTTTATACAATTATATATGAGCAAAAAAAAATATTATTAATTATTAATAAAATTATTTAGCTTTAGCAATCTTAATGATA
>CBIGQT010000284.1:0-4704 GCA_966191655.1 uncultured Ginsengibacter sp. | reverse complement strand
ACAATCAGTTTTAAATACTAACGTAGAAGGTTAGTCGATTTTAATTGTCAAAGTTATTTATCAAGGCGTTTTATTTCAATACTTCTAAAGCTTACTTCATTACCGTGATCCTGCAACAGAATGTGCCCTTCCGGAGCTTCACCAAAATTTTTCCAAATAACAAATTTACTGATGGCAACAAGATCTTTAAATTCTTTTGAGCCTCTTTCATATTCCAAAACTTTTATTCCATTAAGATAATGTTCAACATGATTGTCAGGATATACCACTATCCTGCCGGTGTTCCATTCACCAATAGGTCTGATGGTAGATTTGGGCTTATTGGAAGGAATCAAATCATACAAAGATGCCAAAGTACGATCGCCATTTCTTCCCAATTTTGCATCAGGATGTAATGAATCATCCAGCACCTGGTACTCTAAACCAATAGCAGAGCCGGTGTTATTTTCAGTTAATGTTACAAAATATTTTACGCCGCTGTTAGCGCCGGGAGTTAATTTAAAATCAAAAGAAAGATCAAAAGATTTGTATTCATCGGTTGTAACAATGTCACCGCCGTTACCACCTTCTTTGCCCTGCGATGCAAGCACAGTAATGGTTCCATCTCTTATTACCCATTCAACTGTTGGAAAGGTTTTTAAATAAGCACCACGCCAGCCATCAGACGTTTTTCCATCGAACAATAATTTCCAACCATTTTGTTTTTCATATTTGGTTAAATGATTGGGGACAAAATCAACAACAAAAACGCCTGCAGGAAATGGCGATGGCTTTAAATTGGCTGTTTTGATTTTTATATTTTTAAAATAAATTTTTTTGCCCGCTTCACCTTCGCTGCTTATTGCATGAACCTGCAATGCAATAAAACCCTTTGCATCTAACGTATCTACAAGATAAGCAACCGGAATTCCATTAACCCATGTTTTCATTTCATTTCCTATGCATTCAATCTTATAATGATTAAATTCTGTTACTTTAAAAGCATCCTGTGCTTTGGTATTTAACGTGAGCGGGTACAGCCATTGCCTTCTTCCTTCATCATAAATACCACCACTCCATTTTCTATCAGATGGATCTACTTCAACCTGTCTTCCATAAACTAATCCTTTGCCTTCGTGGCCGGAAGGATCATAATGGCTTCTTGTCTGAACACCCGAGTTACCTTTCGGGCTTTCAATTTTTATATCAAGTTCCAAAATAAAATCTCCGTATTCTTTTTGCGTTGCAAGAAAGGTATTGCCGGAATTTAAAACGGCTGTTCCCACTATCATTCCATTCTCAACAGAATAATCGGCTTTTCCCGCAAGACGCATCCAGCCATTCAATGTTTTGCCGTCGAATAAACTTTGCCATCCGCCTGATTGTGCGGTGCAATCTGTTATAAGCAAAAAGCACGCTATAACCAAACAGAATTGATACGATTTTTTTTTCATGGTAAGATTTTAAAATTAATATGAATATTTTTTTCGAAAGAAATTTACTGAATTTCCGTAACCAATTTACGTTTTCGATTTCCTCTATACCTGTAAAAAAAAGATAAGGCCGGGCCAATTAATATATAAACCATACCGCCTATACCTGCCTTTTCGGGAGAAATTAAAAGAGATACCGCTACTGCAAATATCCCAATCGTAATAAGAATAAAATTTTTATACAACTTTGTTTTAGTATCGAATATTTCGCCATTGCTTAATTCCAATTCCTTTGCTTTATTAAGAGCATGAATATACATAAAAGAAAAAAGAAGATAGATAGACATATAGCCAATACCATATATTGCCATCAGCTTGGGAACCTGCGTACTCGTTATTATCAAAGCCACATGTTCATTTCCGCTTACCTGGCTGCTGAAAAGAAATGAGAAGAGGAATTTTAACGGATAAACATAAAACAGCACCAAAAAAATAAGCGTACAATTTAAAATAACCGTTTTTAGATCATCCAAACCATAGCGCCGAAAAAATATATTTTGTTCGTACCATATCATCATCAGAAGAACAAAGCTTACGCCAAAAGCAAAAAAGCCCCGCATAGTAAACATCAGCTCTTCAAAGTTTTTTGGCACTTCCAGGCTTACAATTAATAACGTTACGGCAAAGGCAAAAACCGCGTCACTAAAGGCTTCTATTCTTTTTACTTCCTCCCCTCGATGGCGAAAACTATTCTCCCTGTCTTTAAGTTTATTTGCAATTTCTTTTCTAAACATCGACAAATTATTATTGACCCTTTACTAAATGACTATTGAACATTATTTATTTGGTCACTATATTTATTAAGCAACATTTTGCTTATGCTCATGCAATCTCCCAAAGGCTTTGCAGCATACTTTTCTTTTCCTTTGGTCCATTGATCTTCGAAAGACGTAAGTTTTTTCGCAAAGCTGGTATCATTAAATGAAATATTGTTTTGTAATGATTTTTCAACCTCATCAACAAATAATTTCCATCTTCCCCGATAGTAAGTTTTAGTAAGACCTGCCAAACTTCGGTTAGCGTAGTCCGTTAGATGTCTTCCCGGCTCACCCCAAACAGTAATTATTTTTCTTGCATCTTCTTCGTAATAATCCTTTTCCTTTTCTGAAGTACCAAATTTCCTGGCGCTTTCAATCCAATCTCCCAACAAGCAATTTTGATTTGTTGCCAGCAACCTGTCCATATCATTTAATAAAGCAAGCATCGCATCACCATTTTTTTGTAAACCTACTTTATCTTTTTTATTAAAACAATCAGTGAACTTGTCTCTTAATACAGAAAAATAGTTACCTAAAACCTGCCTGCCTACGTCAACGACGTCATAATAATAAACAGCAGGAGCCTCGCCTTTTATTTCAGCCAGGAGCTTCCATGCTTCCAGTAAATCTTTATTATTATAATTAATTGCAGGATTAGTGGTCCAGCTATTGTGCCCCGTAAGGCCCGGTCGGGCATTCGTTAAGGTAGCGCGGCCTAATCCGGCGGCCCCTGAATAAACAGTGTTTAATAAAATATTCCATGCTTTATTTACCGCATCATTTTCCCTGCCATATCTTCTGTCAGACCAACTTTTCACCCAGCCATCAACGTCGACAGAACCATTACTCCATGCTTTATCAAAAACATATTCATACATAATGGGATTTACACCAAAACCCTCTGTTGTAGAACCAAGGCCTTTCATGTTACTGCCACCATTTATAAAAGTATTTTCCATTCTTTTCTCAATCTCTCTTAAATCGCCTGACATCATAGTGTTACCGCCAAAATTGCCAAGATAACACCAGATATATGGTTGCCCGAAGAATGAATCTGTAAGTTTCCAAACTTCCGTTTTGTCACAGAAGTAATCAAGCATTGTCATTTTGCCTTGTGGCACTGCGTTGAGATAAGCCTTTATTCTTTGGTTAGTCCAGTTATCTCTTTGGTTATAAAATATCCATCCCATTTGCAGCCATTCTGCATTGGAATCAACTTCTACCATGGAACTATAAATAACTTTTGAAACACTGGCAAGATAATCAGGCTCCCAGCTTGGCGGCGTTACTTCATTAAAAGGATCGGTTCCGTAAACATGATTTGTTCCAAATACTTTTGTTTGTTCTTCCAAAAAAGCTTTTTGAATTGGTTTAAATAAAGAATCAAACGGGTCTAAAAAATAACTATCATATTTACTGCTAAAGCCGCTCCAGTCTCCCAATGAAATTATTTTTGCGTTAGGATATTTTGTTTTTAGAATTTCAGGTACATGGCCTGAAAATGCCGGCAGTATTGGTTTCATGCCCAGCTCTCTTTCGCGTTGTACAATCTTTTTTTGTAAGCCAAGCTGATCGCCAAGCCACGATTGCGGTAATGGTCCGTCCCAATGATCAATGTTCGACATACGATGCCATGGAAGGTATGCCGGTCCGGTAAAAAAATTTCGTATATCGCTATCAGTTAGTCCAAATTTTTTCCACACATTATACCAGATAGCTTCCTGTCCGGTAATGGCTAAAGGCATATTAATACCGTTCAATGCCATCCAGTCAATAAACCATTGCCAGTCGCTCCATTGCCACCATGGCATGGTGTACCCGAAAGTGCAGTAGTTCAAAAAAAATCTCTCGCTGCATCTTGCTTCTTTTTTTATGATATCATTGAAAACCGGCATTACCAATGGCAACTGTAACGGTTCATTTTTATACCACGACACATCAGTATGGCAATAATTATGCAGGTAGTAGTTAAGTCCGACAGCCATAACGTTGGCGTTGTTCCCCTTAATAATTAATTTTTTGTTGACCATTTCAATTTCAAATACATCCTTATCGGCAATGGTATCTTCAAACCCGATATTATTTGCATAAGATGGTATTATTCTTTTTGCCAATGCCTTTGCAGCTTCAACATTAGCTGATTGTGCGCAAACAAAAACATAGAAGAATAAAGAAGTAAAAAGAAAAATAAATTTCATGAAAGTTATTTGAGAAACAATACAAAATACAAAATTGAACAGAAAGAAGACTGAAAAAAATATGAACAAAAATTCTTATTAATAAATTAAGGTATTGTCTCTATTGTTTATTTATTGATATAGAATAATATTTTAAAAATATCGCGGACTTATTTTTGCAGCAGAATATTAATTAAAAAATACCATGTACAATTTAAAAATTATAACAGCTACAGTAAGACCCGGAAGAAAAGGACCAATCATTACTAAATGGATTGAAGAGAAAAAAAAAAAAAA
>CBIGQT010000283.1:0-4800 GCA_966191655.1 uncultured Ginsengibacter sp. | reverse complement strand
TAAATGGAATTGCGACAGGGAATGTGGTTGTAAAAACCCAAAGGAAAACTGCGACTGTTGTATGAATGTAATCCTTTGGCTTATATAATTGAAAGCGCCGGTGGAAAAGCAACAGATGGCAAACAAAGGATACTCGAAAAGCAGCCAACTGAATTGCATGAACGCACGCCTCTGTACATTGGGAGTGCCCTGATGATGGCAGAATTGGAAGAATGCCTTGGTGTAAGTATTTAGGGAAAAAGGAACAGGCCGGTAATAAATGATCAAAAATAATTAGCGTAATTCGAAAAAATTAATTTAAAAAAAAGTGTAATCGATGCAGGAAATAATTATTTCAGTTAAAGACCTGAAAAAAAACTATGGGAAATTTGAAGCCGTAAAGGGAATTTCCTTTGATGTATTTGCGGGAGAAATATTTGGACTGCTTGGACCTAACGGTGCCGGCAAGTCGACAACATTAGAAATAATAGAAACACTTCGTGATAAAACATCAGGAAAAATTATTGTTGATGGATTAGACCTTGATAAATCTCCGGAAAAAATAAAAAAGATTATCGGTGTGCAATTGCAAACATCAGGATTTTATCCCGGTCTTAATCTTTTGGAATTAATTGATCTTTTTTGTGGATTATATAATACGAAAACCAATTCAACAGAATTACTTGAAATGGTAAACCTGAAAGATAAGGCTAAGAATAAGTATAAAGAAATGAGTGGCGGACAAAAGCAACGTTTTTCAATTGCGACCACGCTTATTAATCAGCCTAAAATTATTTTTTTGGATGAACCCACCACCGGCCTTGATCCGCAGGCGAGGCGTAATTTATGGGAATTAATAAAAAAGATAAGGAATAAGGGCACCACCGTTATTATTACAACACATTATATGGATGAAGCTGAACAACTTTGCGACCGGGTAGCCATTATGGATGAAGGAAAAATTATTGCACTTCAATCTCCTGATAAATTAATTGATGACCTCGTTGCTTCAGGCTTTGAAAGGCCAAAAGTCACCAAATCTGCAAACCTCGAAGATGTATTTATAAACCTCACCGGAAAAGATTTTAGAGAAGATTAAGAAATATTAACGCTGCAAATCCGTTATTTTGCCAAACTTAATTTTTAAAAAAAATCCCAATGAAAAAAATTCTTTTTATTTTACCTGTATTGTTTTCCATTTCTTATGCACAAACGAAAAAACCTGCGGCAAAGCCAGTTGCAAAAACGGCTCCCGAAAAAGTTGTTCTTAATTCAATAGACAGCCTGAGCTATGCGATTGGTACTCAAACTGCAGAATATTTTAGAACGCAAGGTGCCGACAAGGTGAATAGTGCTATGATAAAAAAAGCTTATGATGATGTATATGCCAATAAAACACTTTTAATTTCACCGGAACAATGTAGTATGATGGTTCAAAACGTAATACAGGAATCCCAAAAAAAACAACAGGAAGCTATGATGGAACAAACAAATGCTGAAAAAGCGGCAGGAGCAACATTTTTAGAAGAAAATAAAAAGAAGCCCGGCGTAATTACTTTGCCAAGCGGCTTGCAATACGAAATAATTACAAAAGGTACCGGCGCTATACCAACTGCATTGGATACCGTAAAAGCAAATTACATCGGTACCTTAATTGATGGTAAAGAATTTGATAATTCTTACAAGAGAGGAGAAGCTCTTACCATTCCTGTAGGCGGGGTTATACGTGGGTGGACCGAAGCTTTAGAATTAATGCCCGTTGGCAGCAAATGGAAGTTATATATTCCATCTGATCTTGCATACGGTGATCGCGGAGCAGGTGGTGTAATACCCGGAGGAGCCGCATTAATATTTGATATTGAACTTTTAGATATTCTGCCAAAAAAATAATTTTATGGAAAATGTTGAGAAGCAATTAAGCTATCCTATTGGTTTGGAAAACGAACAGGATGCTTATGATAAGCCGTATAGTGATGTGTTAAAAGAGGAATTATTGCATAATGTAAAAATGCTTCCTTCGATGATGGAACTTGCTATTCAGAACTTAAATGAAGACCAACTGCATACTCCATATCGATCAGGTGGCTGGACGGTGCATGAATTGATACATCATGTTGCAGATAGTCACATGAATGCTTACATAAGGTTTAAGCTCGGTTTGACTGAGGATAATCCCGGCATAAAAACATACGACCAGGATGCATGGGCTTCATTGGCCGATACACAGAAATTACCGGTCAATGTTTCTTTAACATTACTTCATGCATTACATACAAGATGGTATCAATTTATGAGTGATATGAATGAAGATCAATGGCAGCGCACCGTGTATCATCCTGAACGAAAAAAGGAATTAACCTTATGGCAGTTGCTGAAAATTTATTCATGGCACAGTCTTCATCATACAGCACACATTACTAGACTTCGTGAAAGAATGAATTGGGATTAATTAGTTAAATATGAAATGGAAAATATTATCATCACAATACCTGAGCCGTCATAAATATTTTACAGCCCGTGTTGATAAATGTGAAGCACCAAATGGGAAAATTATAGAAGAATATTTTGTAGTGGAATTGCCAACAACTGCATGCGCATTAGCAATTACTGAAGATGGAAAAGCTTTGATGGTAAAGCAATACAGGCATCCGGTGGAAGAAGTACTTCTCGAGTTGCCGGGGGGATTTATAGACGAAAATGAATTACCTGAAAAAGCGATGGCCAGAGAATTGATGGAAGAAACAGGCTATAAATTTTCGTCTGTTGAACAGGTAGGAATGGTAGCGGCTAATCCCGGAGTGTTAAACAATTTTACACTTCTGTTTTTAGCAAAAGGAGGAAAAAAAACCGGCAGGCAAAGTCTTGATCCAAATGAAGAGATTGAAGTAGTAACAATTTCTTTGGATGAATTAAAAAAATTATTTCTTGAAAATAAAATTGTTCAGTCACTTCATGCCAATTGCATTTTTTATGCATTAAGAAAGATGGGTGAGATTTAATTGGCAAATGAAACAATTGGCAAGTCAATAAAAAACAATCCGGTCATTAAACAATTAAATTTACCTCGCCAACAACAAACACACTGCCGCATACAATAATCATATCTTCTTCATACGCCTTATCCATGGCTGCTTTCAGCGCTTTATTAACTTCATCACAAGAACATCCTTTTAGATTAAATTTTTGAGCTCTTTCCAATAAATCATTTTCCGGTAATGCCCGGGGTATTTGCGCTTTCGTAAAATAATAGGTTGCATTTTTTGGAAGCAGCTCCAAAACTTTTTCTATTTCTTTATCTTTTACCATTCCAAAAACAATATGAAGTTTTTGGAATAAACTGTTGTTGATTTGATTAACTAATTGCCGGATTCCATCAACGTTATGAGCTACATCCAAAACGATTAAAGGTTTTCTGTGAATTATTTCCCACCTTCCATGTAAGCCACTAATATCTTTTACATGGCTCAGCCCTTTTTTAATACTTTCTTCTTTTAATAGAAATTTATTTTTTAACTGATCAATAGTTGTAAGAACCGTAAGCAGATTTTTTAGTTGATATAATCCTATAAGATCCAATGAGTATTTGGTTTCTGTTTTTTTATTGATATCAAATATTTGTGCAACTAATTTTTCTCCATCTGCACCTGAATGAATTATTTTATAATTTTCTTCAGCATAAAATATCGGGGCATTTTTTTCTTTTGCCGCCTGTTGAAAAATACTTTTTGTTTCAGGAGTTGTTTCGCCAATTACTACAGGTACATCATGTTTAATAATTCCTGCTTTTTCACCTGCAATTTTTGCGATGGTGTCACCAAGAATATCCATGTGATCAAATCCAATATTGGTAATAATGGCAAGTTCAGGAGTTATAACATTAGTGCTGTCAAGCCTGCCCCCAAGGCCGGTTTCGATAATTGCGATATCAACTTTTTGCTGTGCAAAATATTCCAGCGCCATCACAAAAGTGAGCTCAAAAAATGACGGATTTATTTCTTCAGAAAATGTTTTTATTTTTTCGACAAAATCAATCGCAAAATCCTTTGGTATCATTTCTCCATTCAGCTTAATTCTTTCTCTGAAATCTTTTAAATGAGGAGAAGTGTACAGCCCCGTTTTGTAACCATTCTGCTGAATAACCGACGCAAGCATGTGGCTCGTGGAGCCTTTACCGTTAGTTCCGGCAACATGAATTGTTTTTATTTTATTTTGAGGAAAACCAAGATGCTGACAAAGCGCAATTGTATTCTTCAGATCAGCTTTATAAGCCTTAATACCGATACTGCTGTATAAGGGTAGTTTATTATAGAGATAATGTATTGTTTGCTCATAATTCATGAGGAGCAAATATAATTAGCTAGCTTTTCAGCACAAAAACAAAAAGTATAGTACCACTTTCAACATCATTTTGGCTGGGAGGAAATTTTAATTCTTTAGCTTTTTCTATGGCAATGCTTCTGAGCGAACTATTTGAAGTAGTAGTTCCCCGCGAGATTCCCGCCTCTATAACTTTTCCGCCGGCATCTACTTTTATATCAACATATACTTTTGCATTTTCATTAAAATCATCCGTCATGTTGGGGAAATGAATGATCTTCCTTCCGGATAATCCACGCACCACACTCACACCACTTCTGCCTCCGGGAGAATTTCCATAAGCATCAGCCTTGCCATCAGGGCTTCCTGCATCACCATTACCAGGCTTATATCCCTGGTTTCTGTAACCGTTATCTTCTGTTGCGCCATTGCCTCCGTTACCATTTCCTCCTTTATACAGGGGAAGCTTGGGTTTGGGAGGCGCGGGATTTGGATTTATAATTG
>CBIGQT010000282.1:0-4812 GCA_966191655.1 uncultured Ginsengibacter sp. | reverse complement strand
TTTGAAGATATATTTAACAACGAGTTTAAGGCTCAGTTTGATGCGGCCGGTATCACTTATGAACATCGCCTGATAGATGATATGGTGGCAAGCGCTTTAAAGTGGAACGGTAATTTTGTATGGGCTTGTAAAAATTATGACGGAGATGTGCAAAGCGATACGATTGCACAGGGCTTTGGATCATTGGGTTTAATGACCTCTGTTTTAATCACACCTGATGGAAAAACAATGGAAGCTGAAGCCGCTCACGGAACAGTTACGAGACATTACCGGGAACATCAGAAGGGAAATTCTACCTCAACTAATCCCATAGCCTCCGTTTTTGCATGGACAAGAGGGCTTGCATTCAGGGGTAAATTGGATAATAACCAGGAATTAATTGATTTTTGTAATACACTTGAACAGGTTTGTATACAAACGGTTGAGAGTGGCAAAATAACTAAAGATCTGGCCGTATGTATCAGTGGTAACAAGGTTTCGCATGGCACCGACTATTTATATACGGAAGAATTTTTGGAAGCGATAAATGAAAATCTTATCAGCAAATTGAAATAAGCGGGTTGATTTCAAAAGAAAACTTTTTCTAAAAATCCTTTTCGGAATAAATTTTGCGGTGTAAGCACAATCGGGATTTCAGAAGCTGCTTATTTTAAGCCTTTTAAACAGTGGATAATTTCAGGGAATAATTTCGATTTTCGATCTTGTTTTAATTCGATCTTGTTTTAATAAACATATTCTTAGCCGGGTTCAAATTTATAGTGGTGTATCGGGGAGTAACTACTGACAAAATTTTTTATAAGTCATTTGTACTTTCATTAGATACAATTTTTTTTAAAAAATGCGTTATTAATACGAAATGAATTTATAAATATTTTACATTGCAAACTGATAAAAAAAATTCATCCTGTTATCAAGGCAATTAGAAATAAATAATATGTCCAAAATTCTTGTTGTTGACGATGATACTGATATCCTCTCTGTGATGGAAATACTTCTTACCATGAAGGGTTTTGAAGTGGAAGTAATCACAAAAGGCGAAAATACGTTTCCCAAAATTGAAACGTTTAAGCCGGATCTTATTCTTTTAGATGTTCTTATTTCCGGTCATGACGGAAGAACCATATGCCGGAAGCTAAAAGCAGATAAAGAGACGATGCATATTCCTATAATTATGTTTTCTGCTCATCCCGGGGCAGCCGCTACTATAGCAGAATATGGCGCGGATGATTTTATAGCAAAGCCTTTTGATGTTACCAATCTTTTACAGAAAGTAAAACATCAGCTTGAGACAAGCAAAAATTAAAAACGTATCTGCCTGCATAATTTTCGATATCCCTTCAAATTAATTTCCTTTAAAATACATTTCCCGGTAGTTGGATTACCTGATAAAAATTAACGACTTTTATCATAAATCTTTCTGCTCATGAACTTCACTTTTTTTGCCGGCAATAAAAAAAATATTCTTACTGTAGTTTTCTTTTTTCTTTCTTTAATAATATTTCCCTCCTGTAATAAAAAAAATAAACCTGTAGAAGTTGATCCTTCATTCAGCCAGTATATTGATGCCTATACTTCAGGAATTGTCTCTAAAACAACTGCAATAAAAATTAAGCTGGCTGCAGATGCCTCCACAACGCATCCTGTGGGGGAAGCGGTTGATAAAAATATTTTTAATTTTTCTCCTTCAGTCAAAGGAAAATCAGTATGGCTTGATGCACGTACTATTGAATTTCAACCAGATGAAAATCTTATGCCTGATAAATTATACCAGGTAACTTTTAATCTGGGTAGAGTGACACATGTGCCTCCTAAATATGAAGAATTTGTTTTTAATCTTAAAACCATAAAACCTGCTTTTACGGTAACCGATTTTGGCTTGCGAAGCGCCCCTGAAAAAGATAAAATGATATTGGTAGGTGAAGTGGAAACAGCAGATATTGAAGACCCGGCTACTATTGAAAAAATAGTAACTGCCACAGAAAATAATAAATCATTGCAAATAAGCTGGCAACATAACGGTGCCGCCAAAACGCACAATTTTACCGTAAACGGAATAACAAGAGGCAATAATGCAACTCAGCTAACGCTTAGCTGGAATGGAAAGCCATTGAGCATAGAAACTGCCGATAGTAAGAACATTGAAGTGCCTGCCGTCGGTGATTTTAAAGTAATGAATGTAATGGCTATGAACGATGCAGAGCAATATGCCTCCATCCAGTTTAGCGACCCCATAGCCACAGGCCAGGAACTCACGGGACTTATAACGATAAGTAACCAGCAGGATATAACTTATAGCATTAATGGCAGCGAAGTAAAATTATACACCGGCGACCGGTTGAATGGTGATTATACCGTAAGTGTAAATCCCGGTATTAAAAATAATTGGGGGGATACTTTGCAAAGTGGATACGCCGCTAATATATTTTTTGAAAATCGCCTGCCTGCCGTTACGATAAACGGCCGGGGAAATATTCTTCCTAATTCCGGCCATCTTGTATTGCCTTTTCAGGCAATTAATCTGAATGCGGTTGATATCAGCATTATAAAAATTTATGAGAATAATATTCCGCAATTTTTGCAGGGAAATAATTTGGGAGGAGAGGAAGATCTTCGTCGTGTAGCCGTTCCCGTTGTACAGAAAACAGTACGTCTCGATGATGATAAAACTTTAGACCTTCATAAAAAACAGGGTTTTTCCCTGGATATAGATAAGTTTTTGAAAACAGAGCCCGGAGCTATTTACCGTGTTACCATTGGCTTCCGGCCCGACTATTCATTATACACGTGTCATTCGTCTGATTCATCTTCCAATAATGATGATGAAGAAGATTATTATGATGAAGATTATGGTTCCTCGCAGGTAGCAGTGGATGATGATGATGATTTCTGGAAACGCTACGATGATTACTATCCTTATGGCTACAACTGGAAGCAAAGGGATAATCCGTGCTCGAGATCTTATTATAACAAAGACCGCTGGGCTACCAGGAATATTATCGCTTCAAATATCGGGCTTACCACTAAACGCGGAACAAGTAATACGATTACTATTGCAGTCTCCGATATTTTAACTGCGCAACCAATGGCTAATGTTGAGCTGCAGGTATTGGATTACCAGGAGCAGGTAATTGCAAAAGCTAACAGCGATAACAATGGCTTTGCCACTTTTGACTGTAAAAGAAAACCTTACCTGGTTATTGCGAAAGATGGTGATGAAAAAGGCTATTTGAAATTAGATGATGGCAGCAGTCTTCCACTCAGCCGGTTTGATATTTCAGGGGAGGAAGTTAAAAACGGCATCAAGGGATTTATTTTTGGTGAAAGAGGCGTTTGGCGTCCCGGCGATTCCATGTACATCAATTGTATTGTAGAAGATAAAGACGAAAAACTACCTGCAGGCCATCCGGTGCAGTTTGAATTATATACACCTAACGGCCAGCTATACACGCAGAAAGTGCAGGCGAATGCTGATGAAGGATTTAATGTATTTAAAGTTAGTACTGAAAAAAGCTCACCTACAGGCAACTGGCTGGCGAAAGTAAAAGTAGGTGGCGCTGTCTTTGAAAAACGAATCAGGATAGAAACGGTAATGCCCAACCGGCTTAAAGTAAATCTTGATTTTGGATCAGAAGCTATGCTGGGAAAAGATTTATCAAATGCAGGAAAACTTTCTGCACAATGGTTGTTTGGCGCTACCGCAAAAAATTTGAAGGCTAAAGTAGATGCTTCTCTTTATGCAAAGAAAACAGCGTTTGCGAAATTTGTAGGTTATAGCTTTGATGATCCAACCAGCAATTACACAACGCAATCCAAGACTATTTTCGACGGAACATTAGATGAAGAAGGAAACGCTGTAATAAAGCCCAACTTTGAAACCGATGAGAACGCACCAGGTATGTTGAGCGCTAATCTTCTCACAAAAGTTTTTGAACCGGGAGGAAGCTTTAGTATTAATAACATGACGATCCCTTACAGTCCTTATACCAGTTATGCCGGCATAAAATTGCCCGAAGGCGAAAAGCCCTGGGGATTTTTATTAACGGGTAAAACACACACAGCTCAAATTGTAGATGTAGATAAGCAGGGCAATTTATTAAGCGGTGAGCAGGATGTAGAAGTTCAGTTTTATAAAATTCAATGGCGCTGGTGGTGGGACAATAGCGGTGATAACCTCAGCAATTTCACGCAGGATAAATACAATAAATTAATTAAAACAGAAACCGTTCATTTGAACAATGGCAAAGGTTCCTGGAATTTTAGCGTTGGTGAAAATAATTGGGGAAGATATCTTGTGCTGGTAAAAGATTTGAAAAGTGGACACACCACCGGCGATGTTGTTTACTTAGATGAGGCAGGTTGGCAAAGCCGCGATAATACTGATGATCCCACGGCGGCTTCCATGCTTTCATTTACTGCTGATAAAGAAAAATGTAATGTGGGTGACCAGGTTACGCTTACCATCCCAAGCAGCAAAGGTGGGCGGGGACTGATAAGCATTGAATCCGGCAGTAAAGTGCTGCAAACGTTTTGGGTGGAAACTACGCCGGGCCAAACCGTCGTGAAATTCAAGGCCGATGAAACGATGTCTCCCAATGTGTATGTGAATGTAAGCCTGCTGCAGCCACATGCGCAAACCGCTAACGACCTTCCTATAAGAATGTACGGCGTGTTGCCGATAATGGTTGAGGATAAAAATACGGTTTTGAAACCGGTGATAAATATGGCCGGAGCCATACAGCCTGAAAAGCAGGCAGCCGTTACCGTTAGTGAGCAAAAGGGAAAAGAAATGACATACAGCATCGCCATTGTTGA
>CBIGQT010000281.1:0-4825 GCA_966191655.1 uncultured Ginsengibacter sp. | reverse complement strand
TTTAAGCTAAGTATTTTCTGTAGATTCCAAAGTTTTTAATATTTTTTTTTCGTCATTTGCGGCAAAGTAGACTGTATGCTATTATTAATATAGCTGGCCTTGCAACGGGTATTACCTGCATGTTGCTGGCTGTGTTGTACTGGAATGATGAATACAGCTTTGATAATTTTCATATTAACAATCCCAATCTTTACCGTGTTACGACAACACTAATCGACAATAAAAATGAAAGCCCGCAAACGATTGGCGGTACCGGACAAGTGCAGGCGCCTGCATTTAAAAATGAGGTACCCGAAGTAAAAAGTTTTGCGAGAATTATGGGTGGTGATATTTACAGCGATGTTATCGCCAACGGAAAAGGTTTGCATATTGAGCCGTTGTTCGCTGATTCGAATTTCTTCAATGTTTTTAGTTTTAAGATTATACATGGTAAAACAGCAACTGCTTTGTCAAATGTTTATGCTGCGGTATTAACTGAAAGCACGGCCAAAAAATTTTTCAACACCGATGATGTAATTGGTAAAACATTAAGTATGGATGCAGATCCATCTTTTGATAAACTTGGAAGGCCGTTAATTATTACAGCAGTTATTAAAGATCCACCTGCTAATTCTTCACTGCAATTTGATGCGCTGTTTAGTTTTCAGTTCATGGAATTGTCGTTCCTTGACGATAACTGGCTCAATGCCTACCTGGGAACTTTTGTAGTTCTTAATCCGCATTCTGACATAAATAAAGTCGAAAAGAAATTTGATGCAGTGTATGCATCACACGCCAAAGAACAACTTGCTCAAAAGATAAAGTTGTATGGCTATGACCCACAGGTAAGTTATGGACTGCAATGCATAACAGATATACATCTCAACCCATTGATGCGAAGCAGTGGTAACGCGGAAGGCGGTATTATTAATGTTAGTAATCCCGTTTATTCTTATATGTTTTTGGGAATAGCATTTTTTATAATGCTAATGGCCGCTATAAACTTTATAAACATAACCATTGCCAATTCTCTTAAGCGCTCAAAGGAAGTTAGTATAAGAAAAATTTCCGGGGGAAGCAGGGGACAGATTATCATGCAGTTTATAAATGAGTCATTGATTCTTTGTTTTGTTTCATTCTTACTTGCTCTTGTATTATTAAATATTTCTTTGCCATTATTCAACAGCCTTTCCGGTAAACAAATTCAATTGGCGCAGGCGTTGGATGGAAAATTGCTTTTATACTTTTTAGTATTGTTTTTATTGATCATTGCTTTAACAGGTATTTATCCTGCGGTTGTTGTTTCCCGTTTCAACCCATCAGAGGTTCTTTATAACAGGCAAAAATCATCCGGGCGTAGTCTATTAGGTCGCAGCCTTGTTGTATTACAGTTTTCACTGGCATTGTGTTTACTTATTGCGACAATTGTTTATTACCGCCAAATGAATTACATAAGCACAAGTGATCTTGGGTATAACCCGAATCAAATTATAAGAACGAACATTAGTGGCGACAGAAATTACAACTCTGCAATTGATTATTTAAAAAATGAATTTGCAAAAGAACCTTCCATTAAAGCGGTTTCATTTGGCAATGATGGCTATCCTGAGAATATAGAAGTGAATGGAAGAAATTTAAAATCACAATATAAAAATGTGGACGAGAATTTTCTTTCTGTTATGCAGATTCCTCTGCTAGCTGGCAGCAATATTGGTTCATCTTTTCCGGCTGAAAAAAATAAAGTCCTCGTGAATGAAACCTTTGTTAAACAATCCGGAATTGAAAACCCTGTAGGTACGCAAATTAAAGTGTACAGGTATGGAGATAGCGCCATGAGAACAATCACGGGTGTTGTAAAAGATTTTCATTTTGCTTCATTGCGTGAACCAATCGCCCCGATGGTGATGTATGCAAGCGAAGTTCCTGATGGCGGTATCTGGATAAGGTTTAACCGGGCAAGGCAAAAAGAGGCAATGATGGCGATTGAACACATTTATAAAAAAGCGATGCCCGGTGCTGTTTATCAATATAATTTTCTCGATGAATTGAATGCACGGCAATACGTACAGGAACAGCTCTGGCAGCAGGTTGTAAGCGTAGCGACTATGTTAGCATTTATCATTTGCTGTCTTGGTTTATTCGGTTTTGCTCATCTTTCCACCAACCAGCGTGTTAAAGAAATTGGCGTAAGGAAAGTTTTAGGCGCATCCGTTAGCCAGATTGTAACGCTTCTTTCGGCGGATTTCCTAAAGCCGGTCGTCACGGCATTTTTAATAGCGTCGCCTGTATCGTGGATAGTGATGAATAAATGGTTGCGGAATTATGCTTATCGAATAAACATTGGTTGGACGGTCTTTGCATTGGCAGCTTTATTTGCCATTTCCGTTGCAATGCTCACGGTGTGCTTCCAGGCAATAAAAGCAGCGCTGGCAAATCCTGTAAAGAGTTTGAGAACGGAATGATGATATTAGTAACGTAGAGGTATAAACGAAAAAAATTAAACTTATTAATTAAACTATGAACTATGTTTAAAAATTATTTCAAAACTGCGTGGCGAAACCTTTTGAGAAACAAAGGATTTTCTATTACCAATATTCTTGGTTTAACTATTGGTATGGCATGCACCATTTTTATTTTATTATGGGTGTATGATGAACTTAATTACGACAGGTTTCAAAAAAATTATGATAACATTTACCAGGTTATTGCTAACCGGGATTTCAACAACCAGGTTTTTACAGACAGAAGTATGGCAATGCCACTTGCCAGCGCGCTTGAAAACAGTTCACCACAAATAAAACACGCGGTTGTAACAACGCACCAGCAATCGCATATAATTACTATTGGCGATATAAAACTGAAGCTGAAAAGTTATACGGTAAGCGCGGATTATTTTAAAATGTTTACTTACAAGTTTATTAAAGGCAGTGTTGTAACTGCAATACCCGATGCTTACTCAATTGTGTTAACAAAATCTGCTGCTAAAGCATTATTTGGCGATGCAGACCCAATTAATAAAGTAGTGAAGGTTGATAACGATTACAATGCAAAAATTTCTGCTGTTATTGAAAATCTGCCCGGCAATTCAACCCTGCAGTTTGATTATATAGATGCATTTAATTATAACAATCCGGATACAAAAGCATCCATGAATGAATGGATAAATTCATCATGGAATGTGTTTATACAAACAGTTCCAAATGCTGATACAGCGTTATTAAATAAGAACATCACAAAAATAAAAAGATCACATGCCAAAGATGAAATCAGCAGCTATTTTGTTTTCCCAATGAATCACTGGCATTTGTACAGCGATTTTGAAAATGGTAAAAATACCGGCGGCATGATTCAGTATGTGCGTTTGTTCTCCATCATTGCAATTATTATTTTGTTAATAGCATGTATCAACTTTATGAATCTTTCAACAGCAAGAAGTGAGAAACGTGCAAAAGAAGTGGGTATAAGAAAAACACTGGGTTCTAATAAACAACAACTGATAGCACAATTTTTCTGCGAATCATTTATCTTAACATTTATTGCTTTCCTGTTTGCGATTGGCACTGTTCTTTTATTGTTGCCGTCATTTAATTTATTGGTTGATAAACATCTTTCTTTAAATATAATGCAGCCTGGTTTTTGGATTATGACGTTCGGAATTATTTTGTTTACCGCGTTTATTGCAGGAAGCTATCCCGCATTATATCTTTCTTCGTTTAATCCTGTAAAAGTTTTAAAAGGAACAATCGTTTCAGGCCAGAAAACAATGTTGCCAAGACATATATTGGTGATTTCGCAATTTGTAATTTCTATCTTACTAATATCTGCCACCATTATTGTTTACCAGCAAATACAACATGTGAAGGAACGTGACATGGGTTATAATCCTAATGGCCTTGTAATGGTTCCTTCTTCGCCTGACACCGATAAAAGTTTTGCAGCAATAAAACATGAGTTGCTGGCGTCAGGTATTATTACAAATGTTACAAGAACCTCCTCTCCCATAACAGAAGTTTGGTGGAATACCGGCGCACCCGATTATGATGGCAAGCCCGCTAATTCGCAAATCATTATGGGCGGGCTGGGAACTGATGTTGATTTTGCAAAAACAATGAATGTGAAAATGTTGCAGGGACATGATTTTACCGGAACGCCTGCCGATTCATCTTCGATGATGTTAAACAAAGCAGCTGTTGATGCAATGAAATTGAAAAATCCAATTGGTATGCAAATGCGCTACGGAAAAAATTATACCATAATTGGTGTAACAGATAATGTGATTATGACTTCTCCGTTTGAGCCAGCCTACCCAATGCTGATAGTGTATGACCCAACCAGTTCAAGTATGAATACGATGCGTATTAAAGCAGGTGTGCCAGCGCCAAAAGCCATTGCGTTTTTAGAAACTGTCTTTAAAAAATATAATCCTACGGTACCTTTTGAATACAACTTTGTTGACCAGGAATTTCAAAAGAAATTTTTAACCGAGAAATTAATTAGTAAGCTCACAAATATTTTTTCTGCGCTGGCCATTTTTATTTGCTGTCTTGGTTTGGCAGGCCTGGCATCATTCACTATTGAAAAACGCTTTCGCGAAATTGGTGTGCGCAAAGTGCTTGGTGCAAGCGTGCAGCAACTACTCATGCTTATATCAAAGGAATTTTTAAAGCTCGTGGTAATTGCATTTGTAATTGCAGTGCCGCTTACTTATTGGTTAATGAATAACTGGCTTGAAAATTATAAATACCGCATCAATATTAATTGGTGGCTATTTGTTATTGTTGGCATTGTGATGTTTGTATTAACATTAGTAGTAGTGAGTTTAAATACCGTTAAAGCAGCAATTGCA
>CBIGQT010000280.1:0-4846 GCA_966191655.1 uncultured Ginsengibacter sp. | reverse complement strand
GCACCCTTACAGGCTGAACTGAGCCAGGATAATGGCGTTCTATTTTATGTTGATAATACACCCAACCAAACTTTCGACTGCTGGCGAAGTGTTAATTCAACTGATATATTATTAGGTTCTTCTATAGCCTTAAGCCAGGACGTTATAAATAAAGCGCCCATTACTATTGTTCCACAAAATTCTCAGAAAATAGGTATTCGTTACAGCATACTCATAAAACAATATGCACTTACAGAAGATGCCTATCAATACTTTAGTATATTAAAAAAGAATACAGAAAACCTGGGTTCAATATTTGATGCACAGCCATCACAGCTTACCGGTAACATTCATTCAGTAAAAAACCCTGCTGAGATTGTGATTGGATTTTTTACTGCTTCATCATTTACTCAAAAAAGATTATTCATTACAAAATATGACGTTACAAACTGGCATTTTGTTGACACCAACAGGGAGTGTGGCGTTAAGTCTATTGGTCATTATCCATTACCAGATCCACGCTTTTGGGTATATGATTACCCTGATCCTGATTATTACCCTTATTATTTCTGTGGATCCACATGCCTTTTCATAGCAAGAAGAGAATGCGTGGATTGCAGAGTAAGAGGCGGCACAAATAAAAAACCTTCATATTGGTAAAGAGCACTCATGAAAAAAACAAATAAAATATTTTCTGAAATCAGTAAAGGAAGCTTTGGTCTTCTATTGTTATTTATATATTCCGGTTATGTTCATGCTCAGGATGCAACATCCCCCATACAAACGAGTTTTGAAAATTATAATAAAAATAATTACCAGGAAAAAGTTTTTCTTCATATAGATAAAAGCGTTTATGCGACAGGAGAAGTTTTGTGGTTCAAGGCTTATATAACAAATGCTAATTCCAATCAACTTTCTTCGTTAAGTAAAATTTGTTATGTAGAAATTTTAGGCGCTGATAAAAAGCCATTATTACAGGGTAAAATTGATATCGATTCAGGAAAGGGAAGCGGTTCTTTTCAACTTCCTTCAACCATCAGAACAGGCAATTATTTAATAAGGGCTTATACTAACTGGATGAAAAACTTTGACCCTCAATTTTATTTTGAACAAAGCATCAGTATCATTAATCCTAATAAAAAACCGGAAAGTAACAAAGCTGATAGTGCTCTAAGTGAATACATACAATTCTTTCCTGAAGGGGGTAACCTGGTATATGGTTTAAATAATACGATTGCTTATAAAATTACAGATGCTTATGGAAAAGGATTGCAGGCAAAAGGATTTATTGTTACTGAAAAAAATGATACAGTTGCCAGGTTTGAAACAGAGCATTTTGGCATGGGAACTTTTTCATTCAGCCCCGCAAAAGGAAATAAATATCGTGCAATAGTTGAATTGAATAATAAAATAATTACAAAAGACCTTCCTGAAATATATAGCAACGGATGGGTTTTGCACCTAACAGATGAAGGCAATACACTTTCTGTAAACATGGCCTGTACTATTGAAACAGAACACAATGTTTTTTTGTTTGTTCAAACAGGAAATAAAATGAAGATTGCAAAAATGCAATCGCTCAATAGTGGCAATGCAGTTTTTACAATCAATAAATCTGAACTTGGAGAAGGCATTTCGCAACTAACAATTTTTAATGAAGAAAAGCAACCGGTATGTGAAAGACTTTATTTTAAAAAACCAACAGGTGTTTTGCAAATAAAGTTAGATAATATTCAACCACAATACCAGTCAAGAAATAAAGTAGATATAAATATATCCGCCAATGAAAGTACCGGTACTATTGTAAACGCAGATATGTCAGTAGCGGTTTATCTTATCGATTCATTGCAAACACTACAAAAAACAAATATATTAAACTACCTGTGGCTCACTTCAGATTTAAAAGGCGCTATTGAATCACCGGATTATTATTTTGAAAATTCGGGCGCAGCAGTTGATAAGGCAACCGACAATCTTATGCTCACGCAGGGTTGGCGCAGGTTTAAATGGGAAGAAGTTCTTAAAAACACAAAGCCTTCGTTTACCTATTTGCCGGAATACGAAGGTCATGTCATCACGGGAAAATTATCGCCAAAAATTGCAGGCTTGCCTGATGCCGGCATTAATGTTTTTCTTTCTGTACCAGGAAAAAATTTTAAATTCTCAACCAATACTTCTTCTGCAAATGGATTACTACGATTTAATGTTGAGAAATTTTATGGAAGCCGCGAACTAATTGCCCAAACAAATTTTGCAGATAGTAATTACAGAATATTTATAGACAATCCTTTTTCCGAGCAATACGATGAGACTGCTATAGCATCCGTTAGTTTAACAGCTAACCTGGCCGATAAGATTTTATTACGCAGTATTGAACCACAGGCACTAAATATTTATCAGCCTGAAAAGGAAAATAATTTCACCTTACCTGTGTCTTTTGATACAACTGCTTTCTATGGAAAACCTTCCAGGCAATATTACCTTGATGCCTACACGAGATTTCCTACCATGGAAGAAGTTATGAGAGAATACGTAAAAGAAGTTCATTTAAAAAAGAAAGATAAAAGCTTTCAATATGAAGTCTTTAATGAGCCCTATATAACTTATTTTGATGATGAACCTTTAGTATTAATTGATGGTGTTCCTGTTTTTAATGTGAATAAAATAATTGATATGGATCCTTTAAAACTTGAAAAAATTGATCTGGTAACAGCAAAGTTTTTCCAGGGCCGGCAGCATTACGATGGTATTGTAAGTTATGCCACTTATAATGGCGACCTTGACAGTTATCAACTCGACCCAAATTCATTGGTTGTTGAATATGATGGATTGCAATTGCAAAGGGAATTTTATTCACCACAATATGAAACCAGCCAGCAATTGCTAAGCCGCAACCCTGATTACAGAAACGTTTTATATTGGGCGCCTGATATACAAATTAAGACTAACGGCAAAAAAAATATTTCTTTTTATACTTCTGATATTCCGGGAAAGTATGCGGTCTTGATACAGGGAATCTCTGATTCAGGAATTGCCGGATATGCAACAGAAAGTTTCACTGTTACTTCAACTTCAAATAAATAATTTAATTGTGTAGATTTTTAAGGTTGACCCTACATCCATTTTTCAAGAAACGTATGAAACTCTCGTTTAAGGTCGAGGAATAACTCATTATAAGTTTCTACTCTATCTTTCACAGAAGCGTTTTCAGTGTCATAGATTAAGTCATCATCATCGCCAATCGCCGCATCTTCTGCAAGTTGCCTGTCAACAATATGAAGGTCGTGCAGCAATTCATCAGATACTTCCAGTTGCCTTATAAACTGGTTTTGAAAATGCTCGACACCTTTTAAAACTTCTTCATGACTATTTTTCGTGACGATCTCCCCTAATTGTTTTTGAAAAATTTCGATTTCTGATCTTACTAACCCTACAATACTTTTCCACTCAGTAATGTCTGCATGAAGCTCAGTGATAGGTCTTTTATTTTCTGACATGTTATTTTTTTCATTTAATCAAAGATACTATATCGTTGCTGTGTTTATAAAAATGATTCATTAATGATTTTAGTTAATACCTAAAAAACTATTATCATAAGCTTAATAATCTCAAGTTTTTGTTTTTATATCTTTACAAAAAAACATCTGAGTTCCGCACCGTTATATAAGAAAATTCAATCCTTTTCTGCTAAGCTCTATTGGAAAGAAATCATCGCACTGTTAATGATATTGCTCGCATTTATTTTCTTCAGAAGCGAAAGAAAAGAACTGCTGCAAATTATTCCAAATATTGAAAATGCTGATGGGCGTTGGTTAATAGCTGGTGTAATAGTAACTTTCTTATACATACTTCTTCAAAGCGGAATGTATGTAAGCAGCTTTTCTTCTATCAGCCTTTCTTTAAAGTGGGTTGATGCCATTGAGCTTTTTTTAAAGAGAAATTTTTTAAGCATTTTTTTACCTGCGGGGGGAGTAAGTGCATTAGCCTATACCCCGTCCCAATTACGAAAAAGAGGCTTCAATAAAACGCAAATTCACCAGGCAAGCGGCTTATATGCATTTGCAGGATTGTTCACTGTTTTCCTTGTTGGTTTTCCTGTTGTAATTCTTTTTGCATTATCAACAAATAAACATTTAGCAAGTGCGTGGATTGGTCTAATACTGGTGGTTTTTATTTTGGCCGGTATAATTTTTATTGCAAAGTCCCTTAAAGAACAAGGGAAATTATATCAATTTATAGAAACTAAATTCCCAAAACTTACTCCTTTCATAGATGAACTTTTTGCTGCCAACGTAAATAATAAAAAATATGTTGGGACTATTTTATTTTCCACCGGTGTTGAAATAAGCGGCATGTTTCATCTTCTTATTGCCATGCTTGCTTTGGGTTTGCCCGCATCTTTTTCCATCGCTGCAATTGCTTACATGGTTTCTGTTATATTAATGGTTAGCTCACCTTTTTTACGCGGGCTTGGCGCTGTAGAAATCTCAATAGTTTATATTTTAGAAATGTATGGATATTCAACTGTGCAGGCGTTATCCGTAACAGTGCTATATCGCCTGTTTGAATTCTGGCTGCCAATGATTTTTGGATTACTTGCCTTTGCCTGGAGGGGAAGAAATTTATTTATAAGAATTGTTCCGGCATTGCTCATTTTTATGCTGGGACTCATTAACATTATTTCTGTTGTAACGCCACCATTGCGTATACGCCTTAAGCTGATCCGTGAGTTTCTGCCTTTGGAAGCAATCAATACTTCAAATATCCTTGTATTATTTATTGAAATGAAATTATAAATTAATTAAGAATTTATTTTTAAAGAGTTAAAAAATAATTTAAGTGCAAATACGTCTAGAAGATTAGAGGA
>CBIGQT010000279.1:0-4851 GCA_966191655.1 uncultured Ginsengibacter sp. | reverse complement strand
TGAATCGTTTAAAGTAACCAAAGCCTGCAACGGTGTATTGGTGCTAATTCGCCGTGCAAGGCACACTTCGCGGGCAGATGCATCAAAACTTTCCATAGCAGGATACGGCGCCGTTCGTTTCCAATAGGTGTATACAGCCCTTCTATATAGATCTTCACCTTTGCTGTTAATCCAGTATTGCCCGTTCCATGGAGAAAGCCAAATGCCTTTCGGCTGCCATGGCATTACACTTGGACCAAACATTTTTTCGCTGAGCAAGCCACTAACTGCCAGCGCCTGGTCATGTATCTCTTCTGCGGATAGCCTTACCCGTGAGCCTCTTTCATAAAAATCGTTGAAAGGATCTTTTTCGCCGGCTTCTTTTGTTACACTTGCATCTTCACGATAGGTTGCAGACATCACAATTTCTTTTATTAATTTTTTCACGCTCCATTTATAATCATTCATAAAATTCCAGGACAAATAATCCAGCAATTCTTTATGAGTGGGAACTGCGCCCTGTGTCCCCATATCTTCTAAAGTTTCTACCAGTCCCTTTCCAAAAAGTTGTTCCCAAATACGATTCACCATGGTTCTTGCAGTTAATGGATTTTGTTTATCAGTTAACCACATTGCCATACCCAGCCGGTTCCTCGGAGCTTTATTAGGAAATGGATTTAATGATTCCGGAACATCAGGTTCTACAATATCTCCTTTAACCAACCAGTTTCCTTTTACAAAAACATTAGTGGTACGATGCATGTCCCCGGGATTGTCCATCATCACAGGCGTTGTACCTACATTTGCATTTACTAAATCCCAAAAGGTTTTCTTGATAGCTGCATAACCTTCTTTATCATTGCCGGGCAATGGTTCTGTAAAATAAAACCAATCGAACAGCATGCCGCTTTCATCAGGTTTTTTCAAATTGGGATTGATATAAGTAAGATATAAATCATGAACACCGGAAGCCACTGGAAAATCAACACTCGTAATTGTCCAGTCTTTTGTTTTTGGCACCTTCATCGTTTTCAAAACAGGTCCGTCGGGTTTGTCTAAATGAATTACCCATGTACCTCCTTCCAGGTAACCGTGGTAACGATATATTAATTCACTTTTATGCTCAAGATCAACTTTCTTTAAACGTGCTATTGCATGATTACGAAAAATGAGCCATTTGGTATCATTCAATTCGCTGTTTACAAATGAATCAGCGGTAAGCGAGTTTATTGAAGGCTGCCAGGTTTTTAGAAACGTATATGCTTCCTTCGCTCTTTTCGTATAACCATTACCGTTAAGCCAGTTTATAAGAAAAATTAATTTGGCGCTATCTTCTTTTTTGTATTCACGCAGTAAAGGATAATCGGCTTCCGTATCCTCATCTCTCGTATCATTAAAGAAAGCGAGAAACTTATAATAGTCATCATGTTTAAATGGATCGTAAGGATGGCTATGACATTGCACGCAGGCAAAGGTAGTTCCCATCAATACCTGCCATGTTGTGTTTACTCTATCAATAACAGCCGCCGTCCGGAACTCTTCGTTATCCGTGCCTCCTTCATCATTCGTCATCGTATTGCGGTTGAACGCCGTCGCTATAAACTGATCGTCAGTTGCACCAGGCATAAGGTCGCCGGCTAATTGTTCCAGCAGGAATTGATTATAAGGTTTGTCTTTATTAAATGTATGAATAAGATAATCTCTGTATCGCCAGATAGAACGACTGTCGTCACGTTCGTATCCTTTTGTATCAGCATATCTTGCAAGATCGAGCCACATAGCAGTAAAATGCTCACCATAGTGAGGGGAAGCCAATAACGAACCCACTAATTTTTCATAAGCGTTGCTGCTGCTGTCATTCAAAAATTGTTGTGCTAAATTTTCTGTTGGCGGCAAACCTGTAATATCCAAACTCACTCTTCTCAACAATGTAGCCTTATCTGCTTCTGGCGAAGCTTGCAAATTTTCCTTTTGTAATTTAGCGTAGATGAAATAGTCAATATCATTTTTTGCCCAGGGAATTTTTTTTGCAGGAATTAATCCAAAGAAAGCAGATTTCGGTACAGGCACCTCTTCTTTTTTTACAGGCACATAGGCCCAATGATCGCCCCACTTTGCGCCCTGGTTAATCCATTTGGTTAATATGTCAATTTCATTTTTGCTTAATGGTGTGTGTTTGTAAGGCATCCGGTCTTCAGGATCGTTTAATTTGATGCGACGAATCATTTCACTTTTCTCCGCATGCCCGGGAACAATTGCATATTTACCTGACTTTGTTTTCTTTAATGCTTCAGAACGAAACAGCAAACTAAAATTTCCCTGCCGCCTTACACCTCCATGGCAGGTGATACAATTTTTATTTAATAACGGTTTTACTTGTGTATTAAAATCAATTTGAGAGTTGTGAGAACTTATGATAAAAGCAGAAGCTGCAATGACTATTACCACAGCTAAAATAAACAGAATTTTTTTATGTTTCCATTGATGCATTTATGGAAAATTAAAATGAGAATATCATATCAATACAATGGTTAAAAAGGCAGATCGAATTTACGTAAATATCTTTAAGTTGTAAGATAGTAATACCAGGTGGTAACTTTCGCAAATTACAGCATTGGAGATTTAAACGTTGTGGCTTTATCAGCAGTTTTTCTCCAGGTTATTCTTCTTCCTACAATAAGCTTAAAAACAAAATCATCGGTATTATTGGTTAGCCCCCAACCGGGGCCGAAATTGAATTCCCATCGCGGATCTATATTAAGGTCCGCTACTGCAAATAAAGAATGGTTTTGCTGACTTAGCGACGGGACGTTGTCAATCTGACCAATGCTGCCATAGTACTCAAAACCCAAAGCCACTTTGTTGAAGCTGTAAGATGCTTTCAGATTAGGCTCAAATGATGGCGTGTGATCGTTGCTTCCCTTTAATCCAATGCCAAATGTTGGATTAAATGATATGTATACTTTATTAAACTGTTTGTCAAGGATCGGCCTTATTTCAATGCTCCAGGTATCCTCAGCATATTCGCTGCTTTGGAAACCAATTTCCATGGAAAGACTTGCGCCAAAAGGCCAGTGCCATTTTTCGGGTACACTTACCCGTGGGCGAATGTGGGAGCCTACATATTTGTAACCATAAGTACTGGTGTAATTTGTAAAAAAATAAAAACCTATTTCAAAATTGTCTGTTATACCAGTTGTTATTTCCAGTGTTTCGTGCAGCGCATGATTACTTGGGCGAACACCATCAATAATATTCTTTTGCCCGTTAAAAGTATAATTGCTATGCAATTCAAACATGGTGGATCCCTTCGCCTGCGTGGGTGAGGCATATACCTGTATCTCGTAATTATCCTGTGCGGCTGCGATATTGAAAAGAAATAGAGAAATAAGGAATATAGAGATTCTAGTCATCGTATAAAATAATAACTGCAACCTGTAGCACAGCGCACCGTAAAAATTTAATACCTGAACAATGGCCTGATTACTCTCTACCAACTGCTGCCACCACCGCCACCAAAGCCTCCTCCTGAAAATCCGCCGCCACCGCTGAAACTACCGCCACTACTACCACTCCCTTGAGGTGCACTGTAAAAAGTATTGGTCATTGCATTCATTGATCTGTCAAGACTATTCATAAATAGCAGCGTATTAAAATTATTTCCCGCATAGGCGCCGGAATACCATGTAGGCGGTGGTATATCCAGTCCGGCCAGTTTATCTTTCCATGTATCGGCAATATCAAAAACAATGGCATAGGGCAATACTTTATCAAAATAATTTTGATCCTGTTTTAGAAATTCCTGCAAACGGTCTTTCTCAACAGATGTAATAAACTCTTTAAACCCTAATAATTTTTGAAATAACGCTGTTCCCTTTTTTGTTTTTTTAGTCATGAATAGCCCAAATACAAATATGATGATACCGCTTGCCATTAAGCCAATACCCAGCCATAACTTTTCCTGCCAATCGGAAACAATATTAATAATACCAAAAGCAAAAATCAAAATACCTATGAAACAAAAGAACACCTTTAACCCTCTCGAATTTTTTACATAAAAATCATCCTGGTTAATTTCTTCTTCAAGTTCTTTCTTCGCTTTGTTCATGGTTATGTACAAAACATCTTTCAGGTCGCTAAGCTTTATGGTATCGCCACTTGCAAATATTCCATTAAACAGTGTTCTCTCAAATGTTAGCGCACCAGTCGGGAGGTCTTTCAATTTTATAAATTCATATTCTTTATGTTTCAGCAAACCCAATAGCGAAGATTCCTGTAATTCGTTTATTCTTAAATACCCACCTGCGCCCCAATATGGAACGAGAGCTGTTAAATCTCTTCTATCCAGTTTATCGTCTATAACGTAGCCGGATACACTTGGACTTACATTTTCAGGCGGATAAAATTCAGTCTGTATTGAAAACTTATCATCTCTTCCCCATCTTTTCCATACGTAATACATTCCAGGCAAAACAAGCAATGGCAACAACAGCCAGTAAATGCCAATGAAACGATAATCAGGTTTTGTTAGATAACCTTTCGGAAAATTTATACCGATAGTCACTCCCTCATTGGGATTTAATTGTTCAGTAGTGCTTCCTGAAAAAGTGTCTGTTCCCTCCCATTTTGTTATTGTTTTATTTTCTTTAGAACCATAAGCGCCGGTTGCAACAAAATAATCGGGAGTAGCAGCGAGAGGCTGATATAATTCAACCTTAAAATTTACAGCAGCAATGGTTGTTTCCCACTGATTGCCTATAACATTAAAATATAATTCCGAATGATCTTTAAAAAAATTAATCGCATTGAGGATGCGATAGGTTATTACATACTCCTGGTCTCCTTCAACATATTTATTTGCAGAACCAATTT
>CBIGQT010000278.1:0-4852 GCA_966191655.1 uncultured Ginsengibacter sp. | reverse complement strand
GTAAGTTCTTTCACGGTTGATAGTCACCGTAAAAATTTATTGGCTAAATTAAATGTAAAAAATACAGCGTCATTGGTTAAGTTTGCGATGGAACATCAATTGATTTAAGCGATTATTTTCGGATATATCTTCTTATAATGCATCAATTATCTTAGAAAGTTTTTGATCTCTTTCAGTGACCGTATTTCCTGCATCATGGGAAGACAACCAAATTTCTACTTTATTATATTCATTTGTCCATTTTGGATGATGATCCATTTTTTCTGCAGCCAAGGCAACCCGAGCCATAAAAGCAAAAGCTTCTGAAAAATTTTTGAATTCAAATTTTTTATGAAGCGAATTATTTTTTTCTTCCCACATAAAATTCTTTTTTAAATTTAAAAAATCAGGTGTTGTTTATTTTTAATTTTTTCATTCGTCAGTTCAGTAATAAGCTGAACAGAAGGTATTGTCCTTATTGAGCTGATAAGCAAACCCAGGTCATCATCATGCATAACATCATCTTTAATAAGCCACAGAAAATCGAGATGTTTAAGTTCAGGCAATAAATATTCACCATCATCTTCATTGTTATACAAATAATGTTTTATAGTTCCGCCCTGCTCACCATATTCATAAATTGGAAAAAAATATTTACGTGCTTTTTTATTTAACTGTATTTCTATATTATTATTTATTCTGAAATTAAAATTCAGCATTTGATTGAGATGCCAGCAGAAACGGTATTGCTCAATTGGCGCCACAATACCCAACAAGCGGGTGTTTGCAAAAAACTCATCAACCATTACCTCATTATCTATTTTAAGCTTCATTATGAAACTGTATTTCCGGGGTTAAAAAATTATATTAAAAGTCAATGCATCTTTTCCCCTCATTATTGTTACTGTTGTTGAATCGCCCTTTTTATATTTACTTAAAACATTCATGTAAGAATTTAAATCCGAAACAGAATTTTCACCAAGCTTTATAATAACATCACCTGTCTGCATACCGGCATGTTGGGCAATTTTTCCATCTATTATTCCATCCGCACGAACACCGGTTCCGCCGAACGTATAATCAGGCATAATGCCTAAGGTTACCGTAAATCGTTTGCCTTCCATCTTTGGTTCAAGAGTATATAAAAAAGAAAGTTTACCCAGCTTATTGGTTTCTTCAATTACATGGTATATGTATTTAATTACATAAAGTTCACCTGTAAAATTGATTTTATCAATATCATCCGTTGGCTTATGATAATCTTTATGTATTCCTGTGAAGAAAAATAAAACAGGAATATTTTTTAAATAAAAAGAAGTATGATCGCTTGGCCCTATTCCGCTTGAATCAAATTTTACATTCAAGGCCTTTGTTTTATCATCTAATATATTTCCCCATGTGGGAGAAGTTCCATACCCGCCGACAGTTATGGTATGAGTGCTGTCATTTAATCTTCCAACCATATCAGAATTGATCATATAGTTTGCTGAATTAATATCTACCGTAGGATGTTCGGTAAAATATTTTGAGCCAAATAAGCCCAGTTCTTCTCCGGAAAAACAGATAAAAAGGTAATTATTATTTTTAAGCTTGCTATTCTTAAGCATTCGTGCAAGTTCAATAACAGCAGCAGTTCCACTGGCATTATCGTCCGCTCCATTATGAATGGCAGGTGTGCCGGACCACAAAGAATTATGATCTTCTCCATATCCCAGGTGATCGTAATGAGCACCAATAATTATCGTATACGCAGCGCCGTTATTAATAAATCCGCTTACATTATGACCAATCCTTTTTTTGTCTCCTATGGCAACTTTAAGAGTTATATCATAATTTGAAGTCTTATCAGTTAAAAATTTTTTTGTTGCTTCTTTGGTAATAAAAACCACCGGTATTTTTATCGATTGAATTTTTTCTTTTCCATCAAAACTTAAATCTTCATCTTTAATATTAGAATTGTAAATAATTACTGCCGATGCTCCTTTAGCTGCAAAATCAAGCGCCTTATTTTTTATTTCTTCTTCAATATCGAAGTGTGGATTGTTTTTATTTTTTTCAAGAATATCTTTTATATCCCAAAACCATGGCATACCTTTTTCAAGCAACGAAGGAGAAGCATTTGCTACAACAGAGCCCTGGGCGCTAAAAACAAAAGGAAAAAAATCTTTTTCAGATACAAGGTCATTATTGTTTATAGTTAATTGAGTGGATGGAAGAATTTCCTTTCCTTCATTTATTTCAAAGCTTTGAATAAATGTATTATTATCTCCCTTCGGTATTAAATCAATTTTTTTAAACTGATCTGCTAAATATTCGTAAGCCAGTTTTTCACCAGGAGTCCCTGTTCTTCGGCCTTCCAGTTTGTCACTTGCCAGGTAGCCAATCTCATTGTGAAGATTATCGATAATGACCTTATCCGATTTTTTTAATCTTTGCCCGTAGACGACCTGCGTAAGAAGTAATAAAAAAAATAATACGTTTTTCATTTTGAATATAAATTTTCTGCAACAAAAATAACATGAATAAACCAGTGAAGTAAATGATAAAAAAATTAAGCGTTCAATCTCTTTTCTTAATTCGTAAGGTACTCATACCAGTTAACTTTAAATTTACAGATTATTAAATAGTCATTTGAATAGCCAGTTACATATTGCATTAGTAGGAAACCCCAATAGCGGGAAAAGTTCGTTGTTTAATTCCTTAACCGGATTAAATCAAAAAGTAGGAAATTTTCCCGGAGTTACCGTTGATAAAAAAACAGGCATTAGCAAAATTTCCGAAAAAATTTCAGCGAAAATAATTGACCTTCCCGGTACTTATAGTCTTTATCCAAAAAGAAATGACGAGTGGGTTTCTTATAAAGTTTTGCTTGATGATGATAAAGATGTAAGGGCTGATATTATAGTCCTGATAGCGGATGCTTCTAATCTCAAGAGAAACCTTCTTTTCTGCTCGCAGATAATAGATCTCAAAAAGCCGGTAGTAGTTGCTTTGACAATGATGGATATTGCGAAGAAAAATAATATAGAAATAGATATCCCAGGCCTGGAAAGAGAATTAGGAATATTGGTAATACCTGTAAATCCGAGAAAAAATAAAGGAATTGTTCAACTTAAAAAAGCTATCGAACAAACAGCAGAAAATATAAACCGAATTCATGAACGTGATTTTATTAATGCAATTTCTTTTGCCCCGCAGGCTATCAAAAGCGTACAAAAAATATTTCCTGAAATAAGTGATTATCGTGCTATTCATTATTTAATTAATCATGAATCATTTGCATTGGATCAACCCGTTCAGGATGCCATAGAAAATATTGAATCAGAAACAAAATTTAATCCTTCAAAGACTCAGGCAGAAGAAATATTACAGCGCTACGGCAAAATAAAAAATATTATGCAGCAAACTGTGGTGGAGGCAGATCCACTTCAAAAAACCTTATTTACCCAAAGGCTTGATGATATTTTGTTACACCGCACCTGGGGTTATCTTATATTATTCGGTGTACTTTTTTTATTATTTCAAAGTATTTTTTTGCTGGCCCAATTTCCTATGAATGGAATAGAATGGACTTTTGCAAAAGCCGGAGGTTGGTTGGGAAATTTTTTACCGACAGGCTGGTTTAGTGATCTTTTTATAAATGGCATTCTCGCCGGTTTAAGCGGAATATTGGTTTTTGTTCCTCAAATTATGATCTTATTTGGTTTAATTACTTTATTGGAAGATACCGGCTATATGGCAAGAATAAGCTTTCTAACAGACAGGGTTATGCGAAAAGCCGGGTTGAACGGGAAAAGTGTTATGCCCATGATAAGTGGGCTTGCCTGTGCTGTTCCCGCTATTATGAGCGCAAGAAGCATTGAAAATAAAAAAGAAAGATTGCTAACCATCATGTGTACGCCGTTGATGAGTTGTAGCGCACGGCTTCCTGTGTATACGGTATTAATTGCATTGGTTATTCCTAATAAAATATATTTTGGACTCATTAGTCTGCAAGGCATAGTAATGATGTTAATGTATTTAACCGGAACGGTTATGGCGCTGCTTTCGGCTTATGTAATGAAATGGTTTATTAAAAGTAAAGAGAGAAGTTTTTTTATATTGGAGCTTCCTGTTTACAGGGAACCAAGATGGAAAAACATGTTTTACACGATGATTGAAAAAGCAAAAGTGTTTGTGTTCCAGGCCGGAAAAGTTATTATGGTGATAAGCCTTTTGCTCTGGGTTTTAAGTTCCTATGGCCCACCTCAAAAAATGAAAAATGTTTCTGAAAAATATGCGTCACTTATCCAGCAACAGCCCGCTAAATCGACGGAGTTTGATAAATTAAAACGTACTGAATTACTTCAAAATTCCTACGCAGGTATTCTGGGTAAAACGATTGAACCGCTCATCAGGCCGCTGGGTTATGACTGGAAAATCGGTATTGCACTTATTACTTCTTTTGCGGCAAGGGAAGTTTTTGTTGGCACCATGGCAACGCTGTACAGTGTAGGCGATGGTAAAGATGAAAACAATGCCACGCTTAGGCAAAAAATGAAAGCCGCAGTCAGATCTGATGGAACGAAGGTGTACACACTTGCCACAGGTTTATCTCTATTAATTTTTTATGTATTGGCAATGCAATGCATGAGTACACTGGCTATTGTAAAACGGGAAACACGTAGCTGGAAATGGCCGTTTATTATGCTTTTTTATATGACGGGATTGGCTTATGTAATGAGTTTTTTGACATTTAATTTCTTTAAATAAAACGATATCGTCTTCTTTCTTTCATCTCAAATATATTTTTTCCCGCCACTCATCCCTTATTTTTTGCCATTGATAATTTCTCTTTTACTTTCTGAAAAGCCCTATAACTCAATATCATATT
>CBIGQT010000277.1:0-4856 GCA_966191655.1 uncultured Ginsengibacter sp. | reverse complement strand
TATCAACCACTACAACCGCTTCGAAGCCTTTCGGCAAAGTAAGACCGCCATTATCCGGATCGCCCGGCGGTAGTCCATGCCGTCTGCATTGAGTAAAATACAGGAGAATGAAAAAAGAAAATAATACCAAAAAGCCGCTTACCCTCATAGCGTAAGATTTAATTTTTTAAATGATTAATTTTTGACCTTATTCCGTATTACCGATTACTTCCGGATTGGCAATACCATTCAAGTCATAGACAATTTTCCCATCACGAATCGTCATTTCACATTCAAGCCTATGGTTGCCTTTTAATTTATATCCGCGTCTATCCCAAAATCCGAAATTTCCTTCCCGAAGATTTAATATGGCAATATCAGCAACCGAACCAATCGATAAATTTCCTAATTCTTCATGCTTTATTTCCTTCGCAGGATTCCATGTGCTTGCCTTTATTACATTTGGTAAATCCATACCCATTGCCAGAAAAATTGACATGATGTTTAGCATACTTTTCATAGCCGCATTCATGCTTCCCGTGTGAAGATCTGTACTTATTGAGTTAGGATAAAAACCACTTTTAAGCGCAGGGATAGCCTGGCGAAAATCAAAGCTTGCTCCGCCAAATCCAACATCGAACACAATACCTTTTTGCTGCGCCATTTTTACAAAGGGTTTCAGTTCTCTTGTATTTGTATCTACAATTGGATCCCTCCTTTTTAATTCTGTAAAGGTGTGCGTATAAATATCTCCCTCACGAAGATGTTTAAAAAATAGTTCTTCAATAGATAAAGGCGCATGACTGTCATCGCCACCAAAGTCAATCATTACAGGTAAATTAGTTAGCTTCCCCGCTTCAACTGCACTGTCTACCGGTATCCATTTTGCGGCTTCAAAATGGGCTACTTTAAATCCAACAATATATTCTTTGTACTGTTTGGCAACATAGGCAGCCATTGCGGGATCCATATCGTTTATATTTTGCTCATAAGCGCCTCCTCTCATACCTGCGCCCACAATATTTAAGAATGCGAGTACTCTTGTTTGAGACCTGTCTATTGTTTGTTTTTTAAAAAGGGAAAACGTACGCCAGCCTGAGCTTCCTGCGTCAACTACTGTTGTTACACCTGTACGAAAAGTAAATCCATCCGGAACAATAGCAGCGGTAGCATCCATTAAATACTGATCGGGATTATTTCCATAAAAATCGTGCGTATGAATATCAACAAGGCCGGGAGTTACGTAGAGGCCGTGAGCATCTACTACCTGTGCTGCATCTTTACCATCAATACTTTTTGCAACTAAAGCAATTTTGCCATTCAGGATGGCAATATCCATTAAGCCATTAATATTGTTTTTAGGGTCAATAACATAACCGCCCTTAATTATTATATTGTATTGTTGGGCATGAACAAAATTTCCTCCAAAGCAGAACAAAGAGAAAATCAAAAAATATTTTTTTAGCATTGTGGTAACAGTGAATTTGATAAACAAAATAAATACCCCTTAATCGCATTATAAATCATTACGAGGAAGCTGCAGAAAGTTCCTCTTTCAATCTCCTGGCAACAATTTTTTCTTCGCCTTCCTTCAACATAAATACAGTAAGGCTGATGCTGTTGTCTTCATCTCCCCAGGAAATAACTTCAATGGACGGATTTCCCGCCCGTAATTTATCTCCAAGATTTTCCCTGGTCGTTTTTATTATATTCTTATCCCACTCAATTTTTAACTTCGGCGTATGATTCGCGATGGGAGGAACAGAAATTTCCGTCGTAACACCCTTAATGTTTTTAACAGCATCGTTAATAACTGCAATATTATCTTCCCATATTTTCCACTCTTTATCGTGATCCTGGTTAATGTATTTATCTAATGCTGCATACATTCCCAGCATTTCTTCCTTATTCACTTTCATGCCACGCCCAATGGTAACTCCGTTTGGAGAATCGTTAAGTCGCGCAGCAGCGATGATATCTTTTTTTCCCATTAATATTCCGGTGCTTTGCGGGCCCCTTATGGCCTTACCGCCCGAAAGGGCAACGAAACTAAATCCCATGTCATTATATTTCCAAAGATTACTTACCGGCGGCACATCTGCAGCTATGTCAATCGTTGCCGGCAAATTGTGTTTTTTTGCTAACTGCAACCATTCGTCATGCATGATCTTTCCTTCAAGAGCATTGCAGTTTAGAAAATGCATGGAAGCCGTTTTTTCATTAACAGCCTGATCAACATCAGCCACTGTCTCAACAGAAATTATCGTAACACCAGTATTATAAAGCGCCTGTTCATAACCATCAAAATGGCCTTTCTGCAATAGCACTTCTGACTTAATTCCTGATTCTTGCAAACGATGGGGGAGTTGCTTTACTTTAGCCTGATCCATACCTGTAAGAATTCCTGCCGTACCGAGAGTTAAGGCAGAGAAAGCTCCGGCGGTAACCATCGCAGCTTCTGCGTGAACCATTTGCGCAATTTTTTCTCCCACTTTATCCTGCACTTCATTTAGCATACAAAATTCTTTGGCGCTATAATCTATTGCGTCCATTACTTCCTGATGCATAAGGGAGGCGGTCATTGTTGTGTAAGTTCCTGCGGCATTGATGAAGGTGCGAATGCCCAGTTCTTCGAGAAGGTTTCTTGCGGGTTTTGATTTAGCAGGGGTGCGTGCGATTGTTTCGATTGGAACCATAGTTCCTAAAAAGCTTCCGCCCAAGGGCAGGAGCGTTAGTCCTTTGATAATTTCCCGACGCTTCATTTCAATTTATTTAATTGTGATGAAAATTAATTTACTTCATTCTCAAAGCGGATATGCATAACCGTTATTAACCATTCCCTTCCTGCAACAACTCTCATTTTCTTTTTTGCATTTTCCATTCCCGTCCGGGAGTACTTACCCGGAAACTTTCAAGATTACCCATGTCCATTAATGTTACATAAACCGTACAGCCATCTTTGCCGCCAAATGCCACATTAGTAGGCTTTTTTCCAATTAATTCTATTTCCTTTAATATTTCTCCCTCTGAAGAAACTTTTGCAACAACACCTTTTCCAATGCGGGCTATATACAGATTTCCGACCGTGTCGCAACGCATACCATCGGTACCAAAGTCAGGAAATTCGATCAATAAATTTTTGTTACTTAATTCGGCTTTGGATGACAGATCATACGAAGCTATCCAATAGGGTGATATTTCCATTGATATCTATCAACCAGATGCGGCCGGTGTTCGACCTAAAATCCGGATCGCTGGCATAAATGCGGTCTTTGCTGTCAATAGCTATATCATTGGGTTGCGTCATCTTTGGTTCGTGTGCAAAAATGCTAATCTTTCTGGTTTTCATGTTAACCCGAAGAACGTTGTGCTTTGTATAGTCAGCAATAAGCATATTGCCATGACTGTCGAATCTGATTCCATTTCCTACACTGCTATCGGGAAGATCAATAAATAAACTTGCTTTTCCGGCTGCGCTTACAATTCCTATTGTACCCTCCCTCGAAAAATTTACTGCATAAACGTTTCCAGATTTATCTACGGCCGGGCCTTCAACCCCGTGTGTAAAACTATTCGGAGTAGTAAATTCTGAAGATTTATATAAGTTAGCTGAATCAGGAGCCTGGGCAAAGGTTAAAGGACAAAATCCAGGTAGTAATAAAATAGAAATTAAGATAGCTGAGATTATATTAAATAAAAATCGTCTATGCCTCATTTAGTTTCACGTTAAAAGTCTTTAAATACTTTTTATTTTTTCAATTTTTTTTCACAATTTATAAAACATGCAATTACCAGGTCACCAATATTAAAAATATTATTATAGTTTTCATTAGAGGAAACGAGTATTAAATATGAATTAAGAATATAGATTATAATTTTTTGCTATCCTGAAATAAAGACCAATCTAATATGGATAATAAAATATTATGATGGTTATCCTTCATCTTGTTTGTTTCTTGAACAAAAAATATACTGCTAAATATAATGAAAGCTCTTTTAATTATTGAAGTCAATCGTTTGCGTAAATTTATGTTATCAGGTAAATAAAGAATTTTTTGTTTACCTGATATAAAACTCTTTCGGAATTTAACTTTTAATGCCTCTTTATTAGAAAATATGAACATTAGATCACTTTTTTAAATAGCCTTACCTTTGCAAGCAAAAAATTAATATTCATGAAAAAAGCCACACTTTTTTTAATAGGTAATTTATTTCTCAGCTTCATTTCTTATGCACAGGATTCTTCCTTCACTATTAACGGACAATTGGAAAAAATTAAAAGCGGCACAATCTTTTTAAACATTTATAAAGGAAGTGAGACCTTAAGAGATTCAACTGTAATAACTGATGGCAATTTTAAATTTGCCGGCTATGTTTCTTCTCCCTCATTTGCAGTTCTTACAATACCTGTTAAACAGGATGACTATTTTACATTTTATATAGAACCTGTGACCATGAGCATTACAGGCAGGGGAGATTCGCTAAAATTACTAACTGTAAAAGGTTCACCAATTAATGATGATGATAAATTATTAAAAGAGAGAATGAAGTATGTAACTAAATGGGAAGATACTAACAGCAAGATCTATGAGCAGGCTTATAAAGATAAAAACAAAAGAGTGATGGATAGTCTTGACCAGGTTGATTTTGATGTTTTGGCTGAAAAAAGAAAAGTAGTTGCCGGCTTTGTAAAAGCTTATCCTCAATCATTGCGCGGAGCAATGGCCATTACAGAAAATTATGGTTATTATGCAGAAGCCAGTGATGTACAGCCTCTGTATGATGATCTTTCACCGGAAATTAGAAATTCAGACAAAGGGCAGGAAGTAAAAAAATTAATTGACTCTGCAATGAATGCGGCACTGATGGTGATTCAC
>CBIGQT010000276.1:0-4876 GCA_966191655.1 uncultured Ginsengibacter sp. | reverse complement strand
CAGCAGTACGGCTGCTTACATAAAAAGCCTGGATGCGAATCATTTAGTAACAACGGGCACTGAAGGTTATATGAGTACAGAAAGTATTCAATTGTACAAGGATATTCATGATGATAAAAATATAGATTATCTCACCATACACATCTGGCCAAAAAACTGGTCATGGTTTAAGGGTAAAGATATTGGAGGTGGAATGGATTCTGTAATGAGTAAAACAATTACCTATTTAAATATTCATAAAAAAATAGCAGAAGAATTACACAAACCGTTAGTAATAGAAGAATTTGGTTTGCCAAGAGACGGCCATTCTTATAACATTGATTCACCCACTACTTTCAGGGATAGTTACTATAATAAAATCTTTAACGAATGGCTTCAAAGTAAGCGTTCTAACGGTGTGCTCGCAGGAATAAATTTCTGGGCGTATGGCGGAATTGCAAAACCGGTAAAAGGACAGGTGATGTGGAAAGAAGGGGATGAATACATGGGAGATCCTCCTATGGAAGAGCAGGCGCTAAACACTGTTTTTAATTCTGACAAAAGTACCTGGACCCTGGTGCATTCTTTTTATGAAAAATCAAAAGAAAAGAACGAACAGCATTCGGGTGATAGTGTAAAAAAATGACTTTTTAAATTGTATCAAAAGATCAAATTTTAGTTTTAGAATAGGGTAACAAACAAGCATTAGTTTAAATGAAATTACAATTCATAGATATTGCAATAGTTGCCCTCTATCTGCTTATGATGCTGATGCTTGGATGGTTTCTAAGAAAAAAAGCGAGGCAGAATAATGAAAGCTATTTAATGGGCGGCAAAAGACTGCCCTGGTATTTGCTGGGTCTTAGTGATGCATCGGATATGTTTGATATAAGTGGCACTATGTGGATGGTGGCGTTATGTTTTGTATATGGATTAAAGAGTATCTGGGTACCATGGTTGTGGCCCGTATTTAACCAGGTTTTTAATATGATGTTTTTGGCAAAATGGTTACGGCGTTCTAACGCCAATACCGGGGCCGAATGGCTGGCAACCCGTTTCGGAATAAAGGGATCGGGTGTAAAATCTTCTCATAATGTTGTTGTCGCTTTTGCATTGATAGGGTGCCTCGGCTTTTTAGCGTATGGCTTCATTGGACTGGGGAAATTTATTGAAATTTTTGTTCCATGGAATTTAGTTCAGCCTTATATACCTTTTCATATTGCGCCTCAGTATGTAGCTCACTTTTACGGAATAGTTTTTACACTCTTTGCTATGTTTTATTCTATCCTTGGAGGCATGCATAGCATTGTTTTGGGAGATCTTATAAAGTACATCATTATGACAGTTAGCTGCATTGCAATCGCCATAATTGCCATTACGCATTTACAGGGACATTCCTTAAATGTACCGGCCGAATGGAAAAACCCTTTTTTCGGATGGCATTTAAATTTAGACTGGTCGGGTATTGTAGCCGATGCCAATAAAAAAATTGCAGATGATGGCTTTAGTCTTTTTGGATTATTTTTTATGATGATGTTATTTAAAGGAGTATTTGCGAGCCTGGCGGGACCTGCTCCCAATTATGATATGCAAAAAATATTATCAACAAGGTCTCCTAAAGAGGCTTCTAAAATGACTGGTTTTGTTTCTATTGTTTTATTGCCCGTAAGATACCTTATGATTATTGGGTTAACCGTTCTTGGATTATTATATTATAATCAACTGGATCTTTCTGATGGTATGGAACATACTGATTTTGAAAGAATATTACCGGGCGCTATTAATAATTTTTTACCGGTGGGTATTTTAGGTTTGGTGCTCACGGGTTTGTTAGGCGCCTTTATGGGAACTTTTTCCGGAACAATGAATGCGGCACAGGCATATATTACCAACGATATTTATTTAAAATATATTAATCCTAACGCACCCAACAAAAAAGTAATTTATGTTAATTACCTGTCCGGTTTTATAGTGGTTACACTCGGTGTTATCCTGGGATTTTTTACCAAAGATGTCAACAGTATTTTACAATGGATTGTATCCGGTTTGTATGGTGGTTATATAGCTGCAAATGTTTTTAAATGGTATTGGTGGCGGTTTAATGCCAGCGGATTTTTCTGGGGAATGCTGGCAGGCATTGCAGGAGCCCTGGTGTTTTCTCATTTCTTTGATGGAATACAATTTCTTTATTATTTCCCCGTGCTTTTTCTTATCTCGATCGTCGGTTGCCTTGCCGGCACATATGCTGCGCCACCAACGGAAATGGATGTGCTGAAAAATTTTTATAAAACAGTGCGTCCCCGGGGCTTTTGGAAACCAATTCACCGATTGGTAGTTAACGATGATCCTTCATTTGTGGCTAACAAAAGATTTAAGCTTGACATGTTTAATGTTGTTTTGGGAATTATTGCGCAGTTGTGCCTTACTATTTTACCAATGTATGTTGTATTATGGATGAAACTACCTTTAATCCTAACCGTTAGTGTCTTATTGGTAATTGTCATAATTCTTAAAAAAACATGGTGGAATAAATTAGAAAACTAAAAGAATATTAATCCTTAGTAACAATTTTTTAAAAATGAGCACATATTTTCAAAAAAGAGTAAAGACATTAAAGACATCTTTTAATGACTTAATAAGTAAAAAAAATAGTCCTTTGAAATCAATAAATGGAATTTATGAACGCTTTGAAAATCCTGTACTTACTGCGGCACATACACCCTTGACGTGGCGGTTTGATTTTGATGAAAAAATAAATCCTTTTTTTATGGAAAGGTTTGGCATAAATGCCGTGTTTAATTCAGGTGCTATTAAATTCAACAATAAATATATATTGGTACCAAGAGTGGAAGGGGCAGACAGGAAATCTTTTTTTGCAGTAGCAGAAAGTGAAAATGGAATTGATAATTTTAAATTTTGGGATTATCCTATTGATTTACCTTCTTCTGATAAGCCGGAAACAAATGTATATGATATGCGTTTGGTTAAGCATGAAGATGGATGGATTTACGGAATTTTTTGCACTGAGCGCCGGGATCCTTCCGCTCCCAAAGGTGATCAGTCAGCCGCAATAGCACAATGCGGAATAGCCAGAACAAAGGATATGGTAGAATGGCAACGTCTTCCCGATCTTAAAACGCCTTCTCCGCAGCAGAGAAACGTGGTATTGCACCCGGAATTTTATAATAATAAATATGCTTTTTATACCCGCCCGCAGGATAGCTTCATCGATGCAGGAACCGGTGGGGGCATAGGTTTTGGAGTTTGCGACGATATTGAAAATGCAGTTATTGAAAAAGAAATTGTGATCGATGAAAAAATATATCATACAGTATATGAAGCAAAAAATGGTGCTGGCCCGGCACCGCTTAAAACTGAAAAGGGATGGTTACACCTGGCACACGGAGTAAGAAATACCGCAGCCGGCTTGCGCTATGTATTGTACATGTTCATGACAGACCTTAATGATATCACCAAAGTTATTCATAAACCTGCAGGATATTTTATGGCGCCGGAAGGCGATGAAAGAGTGGGAGACGTTTCTAATGTAATTTTTGGCAATGGATGGATAGCTGATGAAGATGGAACGGTTTTTATTTATTATGCTTCTTCCGATTTGAGAACCCATGTTGCAACTTCTTCTATAGAAAAATTACTGGACTATGTTATTAATACTACCGAAGATGGATTTTGCTCGAGAGAATCCGTAAGGATACTTACCAGCCTGATTGATAAAAATCTTTCAAAAGAAAAACATAACAGTAAAGCACAAACGCAGATACATGGCTATACCCGAAAAAAAATTGTATAGTAAAATTTGTTTATAAGCAACGATATTATTTCTGCAAAGCAAGTAAACCAGTATAAAAAGGAACTTGAACAGGAATTGGCGTCTACCCTTCGCTATTGGATGGTACATACAGTTGATGAAACTAAGGGCGGCTTTGTTGGCAGGATTGATAATAGCAATGATGTTTATACTACGGCACCAAAGGGGGCTGTGTTAAATGGACGAATATTATGGGCTTTCTCAGCAGCATATAATCACTGCGGGGAAAATAAATATTTAGAAAACGCAACAAGGGCTTTTAAATATATAAGCGAACATTTTATAGATAAAGAGTTTGGAGGCGTTTACTGGACTGTTGACTTTAAAGGCAACATGGCCGATTCAAAAAAACAAATTTATGCGCTTGCTTTTTGCGTGTATGGGTTAAGTGAATATTACGCTGCATCAAAAGATGAAAAGGCCTTAAAGCTTGCCATGGATTTATATGTTTTAATTGAGCAAAATAGTTATGATGTAAATAAAAAAGGTTATTTAGAAGCGTTTGCAAGAGATTGGAAAGAGATAAAAGATCTTCGGTTAAGTGCAAAAGATGCCAATGAAAAAAAAACAATGAATACGCATTTGCACATCATCGAAGCCTATTCTAACTTGTATAAAGTGCTTCCGATAGTACAACTAAAAAATAAAATAATTGTGTTGCTTGAGTTGTTTGATACTTATTTCATCAATCACAAAACCTTTCATTTAAAATTATTTTTTGATGAAGCATGGAACGAAAAGCCTGGTGTAATTTCGTATGGTCATGATATTGAAGCGGCATGGTTGTTATTGCAATGTGCTGAAATAATCAATGATGAAACATGGATCAATGTTTATAAAAATCATGCAATAAAAATTACAGATGCAGCCATAGAAGGTTTGGATAAAGATGGCGGAATGTGGTATGAATACGATACATCACATCGAGCCCTGATTAAAGAAAAGCATTGGTGGGTACAGGCTGAAGCAATGATTGGTTTTTATAATGCTTATCAAATAACCCATGATGAAAAATATTTGCAGCATTCAATTCGTGCATGGCAATTCATAAGAAAAAATATAATTGAT
>CBIGQT010000275.1:0-4904 GCA_966191655.1 uncultured Ginsengibacter sp. | reverse complement strand
CGGGCCGCATCAATATTATCGGAGAACATACCGATTATAATGAGGGATTTGTATTACCTGCCGCCATTGATAAAGCTGCTTATTTAGCCATCTCATTACGTGAGGACGATGAGATTCATTTAATGGCGGTTGATCTTAATGAAAAATTTTCGATTTCAATAAATGAATTGAAACCGGTAAACGATATCACTTGGCCCAATTATATCCTGGGAGCAGTGGCACAGTTTCGCAAAAGAGGGATAGCCTTAAAAGGTTTTAATGCAGTGCTCACCAGCGATGTGCCAATAGGGGCAGGATTATCTTCATCTGCTGCAGTAGAATGTGCCACCACATTTGCTTTAAATGAATTATTGCACACCCGCTTAGAAAGAACTGAGATGGTAAAAATGGCTCAGATTGCAGAACATGAGTATGCGGGAGTGATGTGTGGAATTATGGATCAGTTTGCTTCTATGATGGGGAAGAAAGATTATGTGATAAAACTGGATTGCCGTTCATTACAATATGAGTATGTACCTTTTAAATTAAAAGGAATAAAAATTTTATTGGTAGATACAAACGTAAAACATTCACTGGCTTCGTCTGAATACAATACACGCCGTAAAGAATGTGCGCAAGCGGTAGCTATGATAAATGAACATGAACCAGGCGTTCATTCATTACGGGATGTAACAGAAGCTATGCTTAATAAATATGTATTGCCAAAAAATAAGCTGATTGATAAGCGAAGTCGCTTTATAGTTCAGGAAATTAATCGCCTGCAAAAGGCCTGTGAAGATCTTAAAAGAGGGGATATAGCAGCTTTAGGGAAAAAAATGTTTGAGACACATGATGGATTGAGTAAGATGTATGAAGTAAGCTGCGAAGAATTGGATTACCTGGTCGACTTTGTAAGAGATAAGGATGCAGTGATTGGCGCAAGAATGATGGGAGGCGGTTTCGGTGGTTGTACTATTAATCTTGTAAAAGAAGATAGCATACCAGGATTAATAGAAGAAATATCTTCTCAATATCTAAAACATACCGGAAAGAAAGCGGCCGCCTATGTTGTTTCTATAAGTGATGGAACAAATGAAATTTTATAATTACCAATTAGATAAAATATTTTATTTGTTATAACCAGCAGTGAATATTGGCGTTAAAAAAGCCCAGGATAATTCGCCCTGGCGATGGAGGTAAATTTTAAAAATATACCTATTTGGATTTTCTTCTCCTTTTCTTTTTTTTCTCATAATAAATTTCCTGGCATTTATCAACAAGCACGGTGAATTCATTTTCAAGATAATTGCCAGGGGTTAATGATGCTAACGCAATATTCTTAATATCGTCCCAATCAATATTATCAGGAAAATATGGAGATGCTCTCAGCTTTAAACCAAACATCGCAACTGCCGATGCAAACCTCAGGCTTAGTGCAATAGAATCAAAAGGAAGATAATTTTCCGGGCAAGTGTATGTAACAATTTTGCCTGTAGTGTCTCCAGGTAACTTATAGTGCAATGTTACATTTGCAAAATTGGGATTAGAATTTTTAACGCTGTCAGGATTGGCCGGAATAATTTCGAATATAGCTGTATTACCTGTACCAGGACCAATTTCGCCTCCTTCCAGTTCATCTCCCTTTTCTGCAAGTACATATCTTTTGTTATCATATCCAATTAACCTGTATTCCTGTACGTCGTTAGCATTAAAACTTACGGTTAAATAAACATCATGGGCAATTGAATAAAGTGTTTGTGTAAACTCGGTCACCAATACTTTTTCAGCTTCTCTTATATCGTCTAAGTAAGCAAAGTTTCCATTTCCTTTTTTAGCCAGCACTTCAATTTTTGAATCTTTATAATTTCCCATTCCTACGCCGAGGCAGGTAAGATAAACACCTGTTTGCCGTTCTTTAGCTATTAATTCTTCTAATTCTTTTTCATTTGTTTGCCCGATATTAAAATCACCATCCGTTGCAAGAATGATGCGGTTATTTCCTCCTTTTATAAACGTATTTTCAGCCAGCTTATAGGCAGATCGTATGGCTGCCTCTCCGGGCGTATCCCCTGATGCAACAAGCTCTTCAATCGATTTGGTTATTTTTTCTTTTTGATCACCACTCGTAGGCTGCAACCATACGCCAACTGTACCACCATATACCACGATTGAAACAGTATCAGTTGCCCTGAGATTTTTTACCAGTAATTGAAATGCTTCTTTCAATAACGGCAACCTGTTAGGAAGATCCATGCTGCCTGAAACATCTATAAGAAAAACAAGATTAGAAGGAGGTACATTATCGAGATTGAGTTTTTTCCCCGAGAGGTTTAAAAATAAAAGCTCGTGCGTTTTATTCCACGGACAATCAGTAACCTGCGATTCAATTCTGAAAATATCCTTAGCAGGTGGCTCCTTGTAATTAAAATTAAAATAGTTAAGCATTTCGTCTATGCGTACCGCATCGGGAGGTACCTTACTATCCTGGTTAATAAACCTTCGCACATTACTATACGAAGCCTTATCAATTCGCATAGCAAAAGAGGTGGTGTGATTGTTTCCCGCCTTTATAAAATCGTTTTCTATAAGACTGCTATAGCTCTCATTATTATAATAAGCTGTAGGATATAAATGTCCCTCGCTGCCTTCGGTAAGTGAAACAAGTTTTTGCTTTTGAGTACTGACAGAAGTAGCCAGCATCATCATCGTTATTTCCTGGTAAACATCTGTTTTAATTTTTAAACGTTTTGGCTCGTATCCCTCTGCAGTAAAAATAAGAGAATCATATAGGTTAGAGCTGGGAATGCCAAATCCTCCTGTAGCGCCGCTATAATATAATGCACGGGTGGCCGGCATATAAATTTTTACATTCTGTAACGGCTGATTTTTTTCATCCTTTACATTGCCCCTGATGTAGTATTGTGCTGTAGTGTGGTAAACCAGGGATAAAAAGAAAAAAGTAAAAATTACTCTCAGCAAGCGGTTATTTATTTTGTAAGATATATGCTTCTTATCAAAGACACAAGATCTTCTAAAAAAATGATAGTTAAATTTTATTATACCAATTGATAGATTTCTTTAATATTTCTGCCCAGCCCATCATAATCAAGCCCATAACCTATTACAAATTTGTTGGGAATATTAAATCCTAAATAATCAATTTTTAGAGGATGAACTAACGCATCGGGTTTATGCAAAAGGGTAGCAATCTTCAATGAGGTTGGATGCTGATGTTGAAGTTGAGGCAAAAAGTGAAATAATGTTTTGCCGGTGTCAACAATATCTTCAACTATAATAACATCTCTTCTGTGAAGATCTGCATCAAGGCCAATAGCGGTGATAACTTTGCCTGAAGTTTTTATGCCTTTATAAGAAGCCAGTTTTATAAAACTTATTTCGGCTTCAATAGTTATTTGTTTAAAAAGATCTGCTGCAAAAATAAAAGCGCCGTTTAGTATTGCGATAAACAAAGGCTTTTTCCCTTCATAATCCCTGTTGATTTCTTCAGCAACTCTTTTTACCTGTTCGTCAATTTCAGTAGCGGTTAAATAAGGAATAAATTCTTTATCATGTACTTTAATAACAGGCATAAATTATTTTAAAATGATGAGTTGCTGTCCAACTTTTAAACTACTATCCTTTAAATTATTCCATTCTTTTAGTTGCTCTACAGATACGCCATACTGTTTAGAAATAGCATACAAATTTTCTCTTGGTTGTACCACATGAGTTTTCGATTCACTTGCTGGTGGTAAATTTTCCGAGGAAGAATTATTAACAGGATTGTTTGTGCCTGATTCTTGTTTTATTGAAGAAGGACGAAGCAGTATTTTTGTTCCGGGATAAATATTATTTGCCGAAGAAATATTATTACAATCATAAAGGCTTTGCAATATGATTCCATTTTTTTGCGCTACATCATATAGGGTTTCATTTTCCTGTACAATGTAATAATCCCTGTCGCCTTCCTTTTGTTTCTTTTCCAGAAAAACATATTGATCCTTGTCAAGCAATCCGTCTTTCTCCAGGTCATTTATTTCAAGTAAATGGTTAAGGTTAATATTATTTTGAGAAGCTATCGCGAGTAATGAAGTCCCCTTGGAAACCAATAATGCCTTACTTCCGTTTATAGTAAGTTTAACGGGTTCGTTGATGTTATTATCAGAATCATTTTGACCGGTTGATTTTAATACATCTGTTATGCCTTTGTCTTCCGGATCATTGGAATATTTCGATGCATCAAACACCGGAACCGCATCAATACCTTCCAAAGTATATTGTTCTAAATTATTATCTTCAATATTTTTTATAAGAATTTGAGGATATTTCGGATTGGTGGCATAACCGGCTTTGCGTAGACCATAAGCCCAGGCCTTATAATCTTTCGGATCAAGCCGGAAAAGAAATGCATATCGCTCGCTGCTTCTTAAAAAATTAGAATGATCGCGGTAAGAATCTTCTGCAGTTTTATAAGCCCGAAAGCATTCACCAGGCGCATCATCATCGTGGCTTACGGTTTGGGCGGTCCAGGTGCTTTTACATTTAATACCAAAATGATTATTTGATCTTTTCACAAGATCGCTGTTGCCGCACTCTGTTTCTAAAATACCCTGTGCAAGTGATATAGCTGCGGGAACTCCCATTCGTTTCATTTCGCTGATAGCAATGTCTTTATATTGAGCTATGTATTCAGCAGGAGTTATATTCTGTGCGCAAAGTATTTGCGACACAAAACAAAAAATCATTAGTAAAAAACTTATCTTTTTCATTAAAGATTTAATAGATATTTCCTGGTTACGGGTGAATTATATTTATCTTATTTTTTTTTTTTTTTTTTTAAGCTGTCTCTAACGGTAACTAGTACTTGCTGTATCCTTTTATCTTTTTCCATTTGCTCATTAAAAGTATTAATTTCTTTTGCACTT
>CBIGQT010000274.1:0-4946 GCA_966191655.1 uncultured Ginsengibacter sp. | reverse complement strand
TAAGTGCAAAACTTCATGGTAATGTGAATGAATCTACTTACAGAGCTGCAGCATTGGTTGAATTATTACATACAGCTACGCTGGTGCATGACGATGTAGTGGACGAATCGCTGGAAAGAAGAGGTTTTTTTTCTATAAATGCCTTGTGGAAAAATAAAATCGCCGTTCTTGTTGGCGATTATCTGCTTTCAAAAGGTTTACTGCTTTCTACGGAGGCGGGAGATTTTAAACATCTTCACATTTTATCTGATGCAGTAAAACAAATGAGCGAAGGCGAATTGCTTCAATTAGAAAAATCCAGGAAATTAAATCTAAAAGAAGATACTTATTTTGAAATAATAAGAAGTAAAACAGCTTCATTACTTTCTTCTGCCTGTGCGGTAGGCGCCTGGAGCACAACTAACAATGAAGCGATTACAGAAAAAATGAAAATGTTTGGCGAAAAAACGGGGATCGCTTTCCAGATTAAAGACGATCTCTTTGATTACGGCAATGAAGACATAGGAAAACCAACCGGTAATGACCTAAAAGAAAAAAAGCTTACGTTACCATTAATCTATACATTAAACAATATCGACGTATCTGAAAAAAGAAAAATCATTTATATTATAAAAAATCAAAATAAAGATCCCGGTAAAATCAAATATGTTTTGCAAAAAGTAATAGAAACCGGAGGAATTAAATATGCTGCAAAAAAAATGACAGAATATCGGGATGAAGCATTAAAAATATTATTAGAATTTCCGGAAAGCGACATCAGGAAAGGGCTCCAGGAATTGGTAATGTACACAACAGACAGAAAGTATTAATAGAGCATTAGTTAATCATGTTCATGGAAAAGAGATGGAAAATATTATCTGCAGATGAAAGTAAGATTATTTCATTACAACAATCCCTTCAAATTAATTATGCTCTTTGTAAAATTCTTGCCGAAAGAAGTATAGATACTTTTGAAAAAGCCAAAGATTATTTCAGGCCTCAACTTGAGCAACTTCACGATCCTTTCCTTATGAAAGATATGGATAAAGCCGTTGGGCGAATTTTGCAGGCAATTAATGACAATGAAAAAATTCTTGTTTTTGGGGATTATGATGTAGATGGAACGACATCTGTTGCATGTATGTTTCGATTTCTTAAAAAAATACACATAAAAGAAAATATTTCTTTTTATGTTCCCCACCGTTACAGGGAAGGATATGGTGTGAGCAAAATGGGGATTGATTTTGCAAAAGAAAATAATTTCACACTTATTATATCTCTTGACTGTGGCATAAAATCTGTTGAACTTATCGGGTATGCAAGATCGTTAGGCGTTGATTTTATTGTATGCGATCATCACTTACCCGATATGGAACTTCCTCCCGCTGTTGCCATTTTAAATCCCAAACAAAAAGATTGTAACTATCCTTACAAGGAACTCTGCGGATGTGGAGTAGGCTTTAAACTTATAACTGCTCTTTCGCAACGGTTAAGCCTACCCGCAAATGAATATCTTTGTTACCTGGACTTAGTAGTAACTGCTATCGGTGCAGACATTGTTCCTATCACTGGCGAAAACCGCATTTTAGCTTACTATGGGTTACAAAAATTAAATACGGATCCATGTGCCGGAATTAAAGCCTTAATAGAACTTGGTGGCACACAAAAAAAGTATTCCATCAATAATGTCGTCTTTATTATTGCACCCCGCGTAAACGCTGCTGGTAGAATGGACGATGCAACCAAGGCTGTAGAAATGTTTATTGAAGACGACTATATTAAAGCAAAAGAATATGCAGAAATGCTGCACAGCGATAATACCGACCGCAAAGAAGCTGACTCCAGTATTACCGAAGAAGCCTTAGCCATAATAGAAAATGATGAGATACTGATAAATAAAAAAACAACGGTTGTATTTCAATCGCATTGGCATAAAGGAGTGGTAGGAATAGTTGCAAGCAGGCTTATTGAGAAATACCACAGGCCGACGGTTGTGCTTGCTCAAAGTGGTGATTTTGTTGGAGGAAGCGCACGAAGCGTTCCTGGTTTTAATTTATATGAAGCCATACATTCCTGTAGGGAATATTTAATTGGTTACGGCGGCCACTTTGCAGCTGCAGGCATGACAATGCTTCCTTCAAATATTGAGGCGTTCAGCAATAAGTTTGAGGAAGTTGTTTCTTCAATTATTGAACCGCACTTATTAGTTCCTGAAATTATAATTGATGCAGAAATTGATTTCAAAAATATAACAAAGAGTTTCTACAACATCATCACACAAATGGAACCTTACGGCCCTGAAAATCTGCGTCCTGTTTTTATAACTAAAAATGTGTATGACACTTCGTGGTCAAAGATTGTAAAAGAATTACACATTCGTTTCGTGCTAAAAAAAGATAATGTTGTTTTAACCGGAATAGGATTTAATATGGCTGTAAAATTTCATTTGCTCCAAATGCAAAAGCCTGTTGACATCGTTTATACTATTGATGAAAATGAATGGAACGGTGAAACTAATCTGCAGCTAAAGGTTATAGATTTCAGGCTTTCAGAAACTCAACTCAATTAAATTATATTTCTATAAAAAAGTTTATTTACTATATAAGGTATTGGTTTTTTATAGGAATGAATTGGAATTTTCAGCTGGCATTTTTTAGTATTTATCATGAAATAAAAGGTGAAAGAAAATATAAACTTAGAACAATAGAATTAGACCGGCTTAAAACAATAACTGTAAAGGGAAAAAATCTTTCTCGCGCATCTATTTACCAGGCATGTAATTATTATATTCTTGAAAAAGGATTTAACTACCTGCAAAGCATACACGAAAATAAAAACATTACAGATTTTGGCTGTGGCAAAGGAAGAGCAATGGTTGTTGCAGCATATTATGGCTTTCTGAAAATAACAGGGATTGATTTTGCCAAAGCTTTATGCAATGCAGCTGAAGAAAACACCGGGAAGGCTTCTTTACTTTATCCACATGCAGGATTTCATATTATTTGTGATGACGTGGTCGATTATAAGATTGAAAAAGACCAAACAGTTTTCTTTTTCTTCAATCCCTTTGATGAAGTGGTGATGTTAAAAGTGGTAAAAAATATTCTTTCGTCATTTAAAGAAAATGAAAGAAAGATATATATAATGTATGCAAATCCGGTCCATAAAGAAACTTTTTTAAGTGCAGGATTTGAAGAGGAATACTACTATAAAAAACTGCAATATTTGGAATTGAGTATTCTATCGAAAGAGCCGGATGAAGAAAATGAAATCATTTGAAACCATTCAAAAAAATAGCCCCAAAAAGTTTTGAGGCTATAACCCATTGTATCAATCTATCTAAATTAAACTTCTAATATTATCTTGCTCTTCTCCTTACCTTCCATTATTTCAACACTTCTGTTAATGAAATTAGTAAGTTCATTCCCTTTTAATAATCCTTGCGAAAGCAAAGCAAGGTCTGCTAAATTTCTAACTTCCTTTTCCTGCTTATCTTTATTTTCTTCTTTCAATATCTTTTGATAAACAGGATGGTTACCATTTACCGTGAGCGTAACTTCTTCAGGCAAATTTCCATAGAAACTTCCCATGCCTCCGCCACCATTCATCGCCATATCTTTCATTCTCCTCATAAATTCCGGGCGGGTAGCTATTACTGGTAGTGTATCAGCCGATAAGCCTTTTACTTCTGTGGTAACATGTAACTCCGGAATTTCAAACTGGAACATATCTTTCAGTTTCAACTGATCATCTTTACTTAAAACACTGTCAACATGATCGCCCTTGTCAATCAGGTTATCAGTAATATCCGCATCAACACGTACAAACTGAACATCGCTCCATTTCATTTCCATATTGTTGATAAACGCAGCATCTACAATAGTTTCCAGCTTTATAACCAGATAATTTTTTTTCTTCGCCTCTTGTATATATGTATTTTGTTGCACCGGATCTGTCGTGTATAACATCACCAGCTTTCCTTCCTTATTTTTCTGCAAGGTCTCTGTTGCAGTACGATATTCATCAAGTGTATAAAATTTTCCTCCTTCTGCACTTTCAAATAAATTAAACTTGTTGGCCTTCTCTAAAAATTTATCATCCGTTATCATTCCATACTTCACAAAAAGCCCAAGGCTTTCCCATTTTTCTTCAAAAGACTTACGATCGCTTTTAAAAATTTCATCCAGCTTATCAGCAACTTTTTTAGTGATGTAAGAATTTATTTTCTTTACATTAGGATCGCCTTGTAGATAACTTCTACTAACGTTTAACGGTATATCCGGACTATCAATTACACCATGTAACAACATTAAAAATTCAGGAACGATATCCTTCACTTCATCAGTAACAAAAACCTGGTTGCTGTATAATTGTATTTTATCTTTCTGAATTTCGAAACGCTGTTTTACTTTAGGGAAATATAAAATACCGGTAAGGTTAAATGGATAATCTACATTCAAATGAATCCAGAATAAAGGCGCTTCACTGAAAGGATATAATTCTTTATAGAAATCCTGGTAATCCTGTGGTGTAAGGTCAGCGGGCTTTTTGGTCCATGCAGGATTGGTATTGTTTATTTGCTTATCCTCAAATTTTATTGGAACAGGCAAAAATTTACAGAACTTTTCCAACATATTTTGAATACGTTCTGTTTCTAAAAATTCAGCGCTCTCTTCGTTAATGTATAAAACAATATCTGTTCCCCGTTCTTTTTTTTCAGTTTCTTCCAGTGTATATTCCGGGCTTCCATCGCATTCCCATCTTACGGCTTTAGCATCTTCCTTATAACTTTTTGTGATGATCTCAACTTTATCACTCACCATAAAAGAAGAATAAAATCCTAAGCCAAAATGACCAATAATATTGGCTTCATTCTTTCCTTTATATTTTTCCAAAAACTCTTCCGCACTGCTGAAAGCAACCTGGTTAATATATTTGTCCAATTCTTCAGCAGTCATGCAAAAGCC
>CBIGQT010000273.1:0-4947 GCA_966191655.1 uncultured Ginsengibacter sp. | reverse complement strand
TCCCGGTCGGTTGGTATTTTATGAATGAGTGGCTGAAAAGTTATCAAAACAGAACGAGTATCAATATTGAAGTTTTTGTAGCGGTAGTGTTAGTAGCAATAGTAATTACATTGCTGACAGTGAGCTTTCAGGCTATAAAAGCAGCAGTGGCTAACCCGGTGAAATCGTTGCGTACTGAATAGATAAACAAGTGAAGAGCCTGCCTAACGGTAGACAGGCCTGCCTGTCATGCCTTCGGCAGGTAAACCGGCAGGCAGGTTTGAGAACAGAGTAAATAAATAACCGATTATAACGGCGGGCATTAAACGAAATTAAAAATGTTTAAAAATTATTTAAAAGCAGCATTCAGAAATTTGTGGAAGAATAAAGTATTTTCTGTGATAAATATTATGGGTCTTGCATTGGGCTTGGCCTGCAGCCTTTTGATAATGTTATGGGTGAATGATGAATATAATGTTGATGCGTTTCATAAAAACGGAAAGCAATTGTACAGTATCTATGAAAAGCAATATCGTAATAATGATATCTCAGCTTTCTATGGAGGGCCGGGAATGATGGCTGATGAAATGAAACGGGTATTGCCAGAGGTGCAGTATGCGACTAATTATGCCTGGAATAACCTCCGCACCTTTGAAGCGAACAATAAAATCATCAAAGAAGAAGGGAATCATGCCGGCCCGGATTTTTTCAAAATGTTCTCTTATCAATTACTCGAAGGGGATGCCATAACTGCGCTGCAATCTCCGTCTGGTATTGCTATTTCAAAGAAGATGGCGGAAGAATTTTTTGGTTCGCCTGCTGAAGCCATCGGTAAAACAATACGCTATCAAAACAGCGAAGACTTTAAAATAGCTGCTGTGTTTGATGATGTTCCGAAGAATAGCACACTACAATTCGATTATATTTTAAGCTGGCAGAATTTTTTGCAAACAGAAGATTGGGCAAAGGACTGGACTAATAATGGCCCGTCTTGCTTTGTCATGCTGCGTAAAGGAACGGACCCAAAAGAAAAAAAAAAAAAAATTACCAGGTTCCTGGATGCATATAATAAAGAGCAAACGGCACATTCTTATATACGCCTGGGCATAGCACGTTATGGCGATGTGTACCTCCACTCAAATTTTGATAAGCAGGGAAATATTTCAGGCGGAAGAATTCAATACGTAAATCTCTTCAGTATTGTTGCTGTTTTTATTTTATTGATTGCATGCATCAACTTTATGAACCTTACTACGGCAAGATCTATAAAACGTGCAAAGGAAATCGGTGTAAGAAAAGTAGTCGGCGCTATGCGATTTGCATTGATAAGACAATTTATTGGAGAAGCGTTATTAATAGTATCTATTGCAATTATTATTTCATTGGTATTTGTATTGCTTGCGCTTCCTTTGTTTAATCAACTAACGGGAAAGCAAATTCATATTCCTTTCAGTAGGTTAAATTTCTGGTTAATTATTACAGGTTTATTATTAGTAACAGGACTGATTTCCGGTAGTTATCCTGCATTGTATTTATCATCATTCAAGCCTGTTCGTGTTTTAAAAGGCTTGCCAAAGTTTTCAAACAGTGTTTTATATTTTAGAAAAGGACTTGTTGTTTTTCAATTTATACTTTCTATCATTTTAATTGTAGGAACCATCGTAGTAAGCAAACAGGTTAATTATATACAAACAATGAATCTCGGTTATGACAGGGAAAATCTTCTTTATATTCCGCTGGAAGGAGATCTTATTCCCAAATATGAAGTGTTCAAAAGCGAGGCGCTGAATATGCCCGGCATAAAGAACGTTTCGCGCATAGGAGATAATCCCACACAAATAGAAAATGGTACAGGAGGAGTGCAATGGCCCGGAAAAGATCCTAATGCTGACATCGAGTTCACGCAGACACCGGTTGGCTACGATTTTGTAAAAACGATGCGGGTAAAGCTTATACAAGGAAGGGACTTTTCGAAAGATTTCCCCACTGATTCTGTTGGCTACATCATCAATGAATCTGCAGCAAAAATTATCGGGTATAAAAATCCAGTAGGAAAACACCTCACATTTTGGAGAAAGCCGGGAACAATTGTTGGTGTACTAAAAGATTTTCATTTTAATTCTGTCCATACGCCTATCAATCCGTTAGTGTTACATTTTGGAGAGAATGATGATTGGGGACAGGCTTTGATAAGGACGGAACCCGGCAAAACAAAGCAGGCGCTGGTAAGCCTCGAGCAACTCTGCAAGACACTTAATCCCAAATTTCCTTTTACTTATAAATTTTCAGATGAAGAATATGCAAAGCTTTATAAAAGTGAACAAGTGGTAAGCCAGCTTGTCAATTGCTTTGCTTTTCTTGCCATATTTATTTCATGTCTTGGCTTACTTGGTCTTGTAATATTTACCGCTGAGCAACGTACAAAAGAATTTGGTATTAGAAAGGTATTGGGTGCAAGCCCTGTTACATTATTTAGCCTGCTTTCAAAAGAATTTTTATTGCTTGTATTGATAGCATTGTTAATTGCTTCACCGCTTGCATGGATAGGTATGAATAAATGGTTGCAGGATTATGTTTACCATATTGATATTTCGTGGTGGATGTTTGTAATTGCGGGACTGCTTGCGGTTTTAATAGCGCTTATAACAATAAGTTTCCAGGCAATAAAAGCTTCCAGGGCGAATCCTGTAAAGTCTTTGCGAACAGAGTGAGAAGGGAAGATGTAAAAAGCCTGCCTACCGGCAGGCAGGTTTAAGAACAGAATAAAAATGCAATCGTAATAATTAAAAAAAATCACTTAAATAAAAAAACATGAAAAAGTATTTCTTTCTATTGATGCTTTCAGCCATTTGTCTTGCAGTAACCGCCCAGGATAAATCAGATAAAAAACCTTATTTAACTAAATCATTTTCCGGTGAAACTATCACCAAAGTTATTGCTGAAACAAGTGGTGGAAATATAACCGTTACCGGTGTCGCTCCATCTGAGTCGAGAGTAGAAATTTTTGTTTACCAGAATAAAAACGGGCAAAATTCACTTTCCGGCGATGCACTTACATCCAGAATCAATGAAGATTATGATTTGGATGTTTCTGTAAAAAATAGTGAACTAACGGTAACGGCTAAGTCAAAACATAAAATTACTGACTGGAAAAAAGCATTGAGTTTTGGTTTTAAAATATATATTCCTAAAAACGCTGCAACTGATTTAACAACAAGCGGTGGAAATATTTCCCTGACAAACCTTTCAGGTAATAAAGAGTTTACAACAAGCGGCGGAAATTTAAACCTGGATGCTCTTGAAGGCAAAACAAAAGGAAGAACTTCAGGTGGTAATATTAATGTAAGTAACTCCAAAGATGATATAGATGTTTCAACCAGCGGAGGCAATATTAATGCTGAAAAATTATCTGGAAATATAAACATAGTTACCTCTGGCGGCTCTATTAAAATGAATGATTTAAGTGGAAAAATAAAAGCTAAAACCAGTGGTGGTAATGTGAAAGGCGAAACAATAGGTGGCGAGTTAGATGCTTCCACTTCAGGAGGAAATGTTTCTTTGCATAATCTCACTTGTGCGCTTAGAGCATCTACCAGTGGCGGTAACATTGATGTGGCGGTTAAAAGCCTTGGAAGTTATCTGTCAATAAATAATTCATCAGGTAAAGTAGATCTTGAAATTCCAAAGGGTACAGGAATTGATTTGAAATTATCCGCTATGAAAATTTCTACAGGTTCTCTCGAAAATTTTACAGGAACAAATTCTACCGGTGAAATAAAAGGAACTGTAAATGGTGGCGGTATTCCTGTAACAGTAGATGCAGGTAGCGGAAAAATAAATGTTGTATTCAATTGATAATAAAGATTGAGAATTAAGAATTAATAGCGAAAGGCAGATAGATATTGCAGGAAACTATAAACACATGAGAAAATATCAATTTGTTGTATCGTAAAAAATTTAAAATTAACTCTCATGTTTAAAAATTATTTAAAAATTGCCTTTAGAAATTTGTGGAAGAACAAAGGATTTTCTGCAATTAATATTGTTGGTCTGGCCATAGGATTGGCCACCTGCCTGCTTATGTTATTTTATGTAACAGATGAATTGAGCTACGATAAATATAATGAGAAGGCCGATAGAATTTATCGTGTAGATGGTGACATAAAATTTGGCGGTAATCATTTTGTATTGGCGGTTGCTCCCGACCCAATGGGTGCAGCATTAAAAAAAGATTTTCCACAGGTAGAACAGTATGTTCGCTTTCGCGGTTATGGCGGACTGTTAGTAAAGAAAGAAAATCAAAATATAAATGAATCTAAAGTTATTTATGCGGATTCAACATTGTTTGATGTGTTTACATTGCCCATGATATATGGCGATCCAAAGACTGCATTAACGGAACCCAATAGCGTGGTGATAACTGAGTCAACGGCCAAAAAATATTTTCCGCAGGGTGCTATGCATAACTCAACAAATGTTGTTGGAAAAAACCTGGTAATAAATGATACCACTAATTTAAAAATTACAGGAGTTATAAAAGATATTCCATCGCAATCGCATTTTAATTTTGATTTTTTTGTGTCACTGTCTTCCAATGATGAAAGCAGGCAAAACAATTGGGTGAGTAATAATTTCAATACATATATTGTGTTGAAAAAAGGCGCGGACCCGAAAAAGCTGAAGGCGCAATTTCCTTCATTGGTTGTTAAATATGTTGGCCCGCAGGTGAAGCAACTCATGAATATTAATATGGATGATTTTGCAAAGAGCGGAAACTTTGATACGTACAATTTAACGCCGCTAACAGATATTCACTTGCATTCTAATAAAACTGCTGAGCTTGATGGTAACAGCAGTATAGAGTTTGTTTATATTTTTTCCTTTATAGCAGTTCTTATATTATTGATAGCATGTGTAAACTTTATGAATCTCTCTACTGCCCGTTCTTCAAATCGTGCAAAAGAAGTA
>CBIGQT010000272.1:0-4955 GCA_966191655.1 uncultured Ginsengibacter sp. | reverse complement strand
TTGTAGTAATTGTTGTGATAGATTCATAGTAATATCCAGAGCCTCCTTTGGCTGTTGCAAAGCTTTCTATAGCAGCAGCAGAATCAGCAGCGGAAACACCGCCTCCTCCAACTAATATTCCCAAACTTTTCATTGTTAAATCTGCGGCAGAAGTATCGTTGGGATTTTCCTCAGCTGCTTTTGCAAATGCTCCTAATACGCTGTTGGTAGCTGCAGAGTCCCCGACTGTACCAGGCGAAGTATTGCCATTTGGTTTAGATGTTGCAGCATCAAAAGTTTTATCGATTGTTTTATTAGTCTCGTCCGCCGCTTTATTATTGAGACTATTTTCCGCAGTGCTTTTAACGGTACTCATTATTTTTTTTAAAAATTGAGCATTTGAATCAGCTCCACACAGCAATGCAAAGATGGTTACAAGTGCTACTGTGATATTTAACTTTTTCATTTTATTGTTTTTAGAATTAAAATTTTTGTTAGAAATATTTTATTTTGATTTTTTATATAGCAAATAAGACCAACACAAGCGCCAATAAAAAACAAACTATAGCTATCAGCAGAAACAGCAGTTTTATAGTTTTTGTGATTCGCATAAAATAATATGCAATATTTTTTAAATCAGTAATCATTCGTAATTCAATCACCGGAAATTTTGTGCCTGTTCCCTGCTAAAAATTAAGAACATCAGTTGCAACTAACCAACCGGAAAGGTTTGCAATTGCATTACAAAGATGCAGTTGCTACCAGGCAGGATTATGAATAACCGACGAAGGACATTTAGAAATCGTTGAAAGGTTTTTTTAATAAAATTTCTAACATCTCTTTATTCAAATTCAATTTTAAATTTATCCGACATGAAAACAGGATAAAGTAATTTTAGCATACAGAAAAACAATGAGCAGGAAAAAAAATTTATTGATCGTCATCTTCACCGCATCATTTTTTATTCATGCATCTGCACAATGGCCCGGAAATTTTTATTCCTTTATTCTCAAAGATGCACAGGGCAATATAATACGGCCGGCAGATACAGCCTATAAAATGATTGAAATAAATAAAGATTTTGGAGTGGTATTAGGAATTGAAATTTGCAAGGGTGATTCTGTCTGGCGTTTTTATGAGGGCGGTAATCATTACATGGGCTCAACCCAGGAATTAAAAATAATAAAGAATATTACGGGACAAGCTCCGGACAGTATGATCATAAATTTTCCTCCTTCTTTTTCAAAAGGCAAAGACCAATATTATCGTAATTTATATGCAGGCGATTTGAAATTTAAAAAAGGTATTGTAAAGATTATGTTGCCGCAAACGGACATGCAATGGGATAATCTAAAAGAATTGAAGCTTTGTGAGGATGGCATTAATTTTACCAGCTATTATGATGTGAGCGATTTTCAAAATAAATAGCAGAAGGCTCTACAAAGGAAAATTGTCAGAATTTATTTATCCGGCAGCGCATTCAATAAAGCAAGTGCTGCCCAGTTAGTACCTGCGGCAGAAATAAATTGGTTATCATCATAAGGTGGAAAGTCGCTGTTTACAAATGGTTGAATAGGAAATGACCTTGTTGGAACAAACCAGGCACCCTCTTCATCCTGTGTTTTTAATAAATAATTTAATCCCTTCTGATACAAGAGACCGTCGGTTTTTTCCATTCCACTTTCATACAATGCATAAAGTGTTTGACCGGTAGCGTAGGCATCGCTTTTTAAAGTAGGTAATTGAGACCAGCCGCCATCTTCGTTTTGCATAGCTCTGAGTTTTTCTGCGACTTTTCTTTTAGGGTTATTATCACTCCCGCACCACTGCATACCCAGGAGTTGAAACGCCAGTTCCTGTTGCTGATTCGTATGCACGTTTTCAAGCCAATGCCTTGTCTTTTTCACCAGTTCATCTACATGTTTCTTTTTTGCGGCTGATGCATACAACTCAATTGAGCGTATAGCCATAGCCGTTAAGTGCACATCTCCGGTTTCTAACGGTACCCTGCCTGACTCTGCAAGGAAGGAGCCGTCCGGCTTTGCAAGGCTCATTATATAATCAACTGAAATATCTGTAATCATATCTGCCGGATAGTTTGCGGCATACAGGCCCAGCAATAAATAGGGCGTCGCAAAACTGATAGGGAGAAATTGATTTATCTGGTTAGGATTACAGGCTCCTATTAATGTATTCTTCATGGTAATAGAATTGCTCGCAGAAAGTGAATCTATTACGGGGATTCCCTTTTGCACCGCCAAGCCGGTAGCCATTGCCGTTAGCGTGTTATGATGGCAGGAAGCACATTTGAACTTGTTATTGTTAGTAAATATATAACCGCTTCTTTGAAGAAGCAGAATGCTTTTTCCGGCAGATTGTTCAATAACCCCTCTATCCGGAGTTATGGGTTTGTGCATCCAGCTTTCGAGCAAACTCAATAAAAAAATACTGCCTGAAAAAATGGTGATAGCAGAAAGAATTTTTGTTTTCATTATATTATTATTATTGAAGTAATTATTTATTTGCATATTTTTCCAATATCGCTACCGAAGGAGTTTCTCCCTTTTCTTTGGCGTAGTATAATGCATCTGTTCCATCCTGTGCTTTTTTTGAAACAACAGCTCCATACTTAATGAATGCAAGGGTCATTTCAGGATCATCCGTTTCAGATTGCTCCAGCAGCATCAATGGCGTGTAGCCTTGCTTGTTAGTAGCATTCGGGTCAGCCCCGTGTTCCAGTAAATAAAGAACGGAAGGCTTATCATGACACACTGCCGCGTACATCAACGGAGTAAATCCCTTGAACGCATCCAAACCAAAGGGAACCCATTGTTTCACATTTACATTTGCGCCGTTATCTACAAGCATTTTCAATGTTGCAAAAGATCGGAATGCCTCCGCATTATTTATCGGGTAGTCGCCAAAGGAAACAGAATCGTTCACATTGAAACCGCTTCTTATAAGAAATCCCAGTATAGCCGTATCGCCCGAGGCCGCTGCATTGTAAACGAGATAATTATCAGTCGAACTTTTTTTAAGATCTGCGCCTTTAGCAATTAGCAAATGAAAAAACTTAAGTGTTCCCGGTATTGCAGCCAGTTTCACTAAAATTCCATAATCCTGCACCTTATGGTTAGGGTCTGCTCCATTATCCAGGAGTAGTTTTGTTTTATCCCAATCAGGTACTGCAAGCCAGAGAGCAGTAGTCCCGTCCGATGATTGATAATTTACATTAGCGCCATGTTCAATTAATATTTTCATTTGTTCCACCGAACCGCTTAATGTTGCTGCCATCAAGGCTGAATAACTGTCGAGTGAATCATTAACATCAGCGCCATGAGCGAGTTGTTGTTGTAATTCAATTGCGCTTCCCGATCTGATAGCCTGGAAAAGAGCAGTAGTTTTATCACTCGTAATTTGTTGCGCCGAAAGATTAAATGAAAACACGAGCATGAGCAAAGGCATCATTATTTTTTTAAATGATGTATGGCTTCGTAAACCGTAATTGTTATCCATAAAAAATTATTAAAAATAAAATAAGGTGCAGGTAGCATATTCAATTTTCATCGGTTTGGATTAAAGAAGAACTGTAAGAAATTCTTACAGTAAGTTAGTGAGTAAGTAAAAAATCAGCAGGGATAACTGACGAACATATTTTTAAAACCGACAGAAAGATAATTAAAAGTTCAATCTCGGATCAATCCGATTTGTCTGTTGTGTATTTCATTTAGTAAATGGCATTGCATTCAATCTTTATCTTCTGTATATCCCGCAGGTATTTGAAACATACCGGCAGGGAAATCTCTGCGCTCCATTTTAGTAAGCTGCATCACCATTGAAACATCTTTACTTGCCATTTGCACCTTAACCATAAAACCATTACAGCCCAATTGCCTGAGTTGTTCCGTAACTTCAGGCGAGTACATAGAATTTCCGGTTCTTGATTCAAATTGATCGAACAATTCTTTAACGTTGGATTGCATAGGTACTTCATTGCTCTTCCATAAATCAACAGTATCGGTTTCTGAATAAAAACTGCCCATCGTTTTTTTGGAAATTATTTTTGCATGTACACAATTAAAACCTGAGATTTTTTCTTCACCAATTTTTGTTGCAGTGGATTGCATTTTCTCTCCAGTATTCAGGTCAGCGGGATTTATATGATTTATTGTGTACGTCTTTTTTTTATCATCAATAGAAATGCTTTCATCAGGCTTATCAGCATGGCCTATAGCTATCATAGGTGCAGTATTTTTATCAGCGGATGCGGAATTAACCATATTCATTTCTGTTCGCATATCTCCTTTTGATGATACATACATTTTGATAGTTGTATTTATAGCCATATTTTTTCCCGAAGAAGTACTGGTCAATTCATAATACATATCATCGCCGGAAGCGGCGGCAGAAGACGGAATAGTTGAAGTGCTGTCTTTCCCTGAATTTTGCGTTGTATTTCCTGAACACGCAAACAAAAAGACAGTTGAAAGAATACAGAAGGATAATAATTTCAAATCTTTCATAACTTTTATTTTAGTTTTTTATGAGATAATTTTTATTGCACATTACATAAACCTGTGTTTCTATCTTCGATATAAAAATACTTTCCCGAAAAGGAATCTATGGTGCATTCCCGCCTATGATTGCGGAGGAACGGAAGTATTATCTTTCCCCTTGTCAGCCATCGCCTTATTCACTTCACTTTTAAGTGAGTTGAATGAATCTTTTAAATTATTTTCTGCTGAACGGAAGCGGTAAGCGCCATAAGCTACAAGGATGGCGCCTGCAACAGCAGCCCATATTCCAAAACTAAGGCCAACACTTCCAAAGACTGTGCTTTCACTACTGCTTACGCCACTCATTGCCGATTCCCACCTGATAATGAAATAGCCAACAATACAGATGTTTATAATACCTGCGCCCAATACAGGCAACCACATTCTTGCGGGAATGTTTGCTTTCTGGTCACCGGCTAA